>JAJDNL010000175.1 GCA_022340745.1 Deltaproteobacteria bacterium | reverse complement strand
TCGCCTGCTAGGCTCCACTTCCTGGCCATCGGCCCCAGAGTCAGCCCATTCATCACAGCAACGTATGTGTTCAGCGACAGCCTGGAAGAAGCGCCGCACATCTTTCCTGGTAAGATCGGGAAATTCGACTCGGAGGAACTCAGGGGGTAAACGCTCACCCAGCAGCTCCAGAACTCGAATGAACCGCTGACGATCAAGTGCGTTTTTTGAACCCATTCGCTACTCCGGCTGAGACGACTGCTTATATGCCTCGTGACCTGTCCAATAAATTATCCGCAGGCAATTGGGGCAGTTCATCATCGTTTCATTTCTTTGTAAATCGATAAAAAGCTGCGGAGGCAAACTCATGTGGCAAACCCCGCAGGTGCCACTTTGCACCGGGGCTAACGCCACACCAGCTCTCTTATCTCTCAGAAATTGGTACTTTTTCAGCAAATCTGAAGGAATCTTCGGTTTGAGTTGCTCCATCTGTTCTTCAAGAATCAGCATCAGCGAATCTGCCTTCTTCGCCTCCTTTTCAAGCTGGGCGCCCTCCTCTTCCAGCTTCTTTATGGCCTCGGCCACCAACAGCTTGTGCTCCCGGATCTGACTATCCAGAGCATCGGCGCTCTCCATTTGCTCGATGATCTTGTCTTCACGCCCTCGAACAAGCTCTCCAATGTCGTCGATCTCTTTTAAGGTGGCTTGATACTCCTTGTTGCTCTTGACCTCCAAAAGCTTCTGCTTGCTTTTGGCTTTTCGCCCCTCTAGGTCCTCCACCTCTCGTTCCAGATCCCGCCGCGATTTCATCGCAGATTCCAGTACCACCTTCTTCTCTTCCAGCCTGGTCTCAGCCTCCCTTTTTTTCTCTTCCAGCGCGGCGATCTCCTTGGGAGCGCGAGCTTTGTCCTCGGCAAGAATTTTGATTTTTCTTTCGATTTCCTGAAGCTCAATGAGTAATTGTAACGGCTCTTGCAAGGTATTCCTCCCTTTACATTTCGGATTTAGGACTGCGGATTGCGGAATTACAAAAGATTTTTTCATTTGCACGTTGTTATTTTAAATCCGAAATCCGAAATCCGAAATCCGAAACCAAATTCCTCCGGTACTCTATGATTTTTTTAGATCAAGCAACCTTGATCTTGACAAAACTATAGAACGTGGCCCACCTTTGGCACAAAAAAAGGGTGCAGCCTGTGTGGCGCACCCTTTGTTCCGAGGTCTCTCGGAATTTCGGCCTCAGCTTGCGGGACCGATCCCTGTTCCCCGCCGAGAAGCCATATCTTCCTCTCAACGGGTTGAAAATATTCATGTTCTGGTTTGACTCCAATCTTCATACGCAGTAATTGGTGGGCCCACCTGGATTCGAACCAGGGACCGACCGGTTATGAGCCGGTGGCTCTGCCAACTGAGCTATGGGCCCTTTGCCTCCTCCGCCGGGATAATGATTACAACACTGTTTAACAATGTTTATCGCCGCGAATTTTGTTTATATATTGGCCGCAATCTTCTTTGTCAAGGGAAATATCCCTGCGGTTGTTGTCTCTCCGCCGCCCGGCTTTGCTACCTTTCTTCCTGCTCCAATATGGTCATCAGCTATCAATAAAACTCTTGAGTTTCTTGCGCCGACTGGGGTGTCGAAGCTTTCTCAGGGCCTTGGCTTCGATCTGCCGGATGCGCTCCCTGGTTACCAGAAAATCTTGGCCCACCTCCTCAAGAGTATGATCCGCCTTCTCCCCGATGCCGAACCTCATGCGCAGCACCTTTTCCTCTCGGGGGGTCAGGGTGGAAAGCACTTTGCGCGTCTGCTCAGAGAGGTTCAGGTTGATTACCGCATCCACCGGAGATGTCACTTTTTTATCTTCTATGAAATCACCTAGATGACTGTCTTCCTCCTCCCCGATGGGAGTTTCCAGCGAGATGGGCTCTTTGGCGATCTTTAGAACCTTCCTCACCTTCTCCAGGGGAAATTCCATCTTATCAGCTATCTCTTCAGGTGTTGGCTCCCTTCCCAATTCCTGAACAAGGTATCGCGATGTCCGAATGAGCTTATTAATGGTCTCAATCATATGCACAGGAATGCGAATGGTTCTGGCCTGGTCGGCAATGGCTCTGGTAATCGCCTGGCGGATCCACCAGGTGGCGTAAGTACTGAACTTGTAGCCCCTCTGATACTCAAACTTGTCTACTGCTTTCATCAGGCCGATGTTTCCCTCCTGAATCAGGTCAAGGAACTGTAGCCCTCTGTTGGTATATTTTTTTGCTATGCTTACCACCAAACGCAGGTTGGCCTCCACCAGCTCCCTTTTAGCCTCTTTGGCTTTTAACTCACCCGCGTTCACTTGACCCACAATCTCTTTCAAACTGGGGACATCCATCTTGGCTTCCTGACCAATCCGCCTGATCCGCCGCCGGCCGTTCTTGATGGTTTTTTCCATCTCTAAGAATTCATCTGGCTTATGGCCAAGATCCTTGGCGATTTGATCCAATGAATCAGGATTGCTCTTTACATGTCGGAACAACCGTCGAAGTTCTTGAACTGGCTTACCGGTGCGGATCATGCAGTGTTCGATCTCCCGCTCGCTTTTCTCCACTCTTTCCACACAACTCCGTAGCTTCCTCACTATCCTGTCCACCTGCCGCTTCTCCAAACGCAGGTTCTTGAGCAACTCGGCGATGCGTTCCTTGTTGACCCGCAGGGCTTCCTCATCTGCTTCCTGTGATTTGCTTTCGGCTCTGTTTGTCAGGATGAATTCCTCCATCTTGATATTTGCTTCATACAGTTGCTGAACTTCGTCCAGTAACTCAAGCAACTTTTCCTTCTCCTTGTCTTCCTCCTCGCTGGTATATTCTTCAAAATCCTCATCCAGATTTTTTAGGACATCACGGACCCTCAGTTTGTCCAGAGCGATCTTCTCACGCAACTCAAGAATCTTGCGAACACCAATCGGAGTGGCAATAATGGCGTCAATCACTTCCTCCTCGCCCCTTTCGATCCGCTTGGCTATCTCTACCTCTCCCTCTCTGGTCAAGAGACAGACCATGCCCATCTCCCGAAGATACATTTTGACCGGGTCAGTCACCCTGCCCCCGGTATCCTCCTCCAATGCCAGGGCTTGATCTCCCTTGTCGGCGTCCTCGTCATCTTTGTCGATCTTATCCTTGAGGATCTTCGCCTCTTGAGAAGAATCGACGACCTCAATGTCCATCTCATCGAAGATCATCATCATGTCGTCGATCTTGTCCGAGGATACGATCTCGTCAGGCAGGGCATTATTCACCTCGTCATAGGTAAGGTATCCCTTCTCCTTGCCGATCGAGATAAGCCGCCTTAAATCTTCCATCCTTCTTTTCTTAGCCATCAAACCATCTCCCCCTTGGAAAGGTTCGCTTTATCATTGGACTCTTTAGCCAACAAGGCTGCCTTTTTAGCCTGCAACTCCGCCAGAAGTTCCGCAACGCGAGTCTGGTCCTGGCTACGCTCGGCAGCTCGGATTTCCTCCCTGAGCCGTTTCAGCTCATGCTGCAATTGCCGTCTTTTGGAACCGATACCTTCAAGATAGTCCCGCAGACGTGCATGGGCCTCTTCCTCTCGCCAGGGGCTCGACTCCAGTGACCATCCGCTTATCACATTTCTGAGATCCTCGTCTTCCAGGTCCATTAATAACCCACTTAGGGCCAGGTTTCCACCCTCCTGATAGTGTTTTGTAAGAAGTCCTGCAATCTCAACCCAGGGATTTACTTGAAAATCATCCAAAGCGGAGCTTTGTTCAAGCAACGGGATCCAGTTGGGATAATGGACTAAAATACGGACAATTTCTTCCTCCCAAACGGGAATCCGTGTGGTCCGGTCCGGCTTCGGTCTCCGTGCGGTCACCACCCTGGATGTTCGGTCCATGTCTAATTCAGCCCACAGTACTTCTTCACTCACCCCAAGCCCTTGGTCCAGCAGTCGCAAGTAGCCCTCCTGGGTTACACGCGAGTCCAGCAACTTCAGCATGGGAATCACCTGGCGGACAACCTTGAGCCTGCCCTCCACCGAGCCGTCATATTCGGCAAGGGACTGTTCAATAAAAATTTCCATGAGGGGCCGAGCCTCTTTCAGCAGTGAGGCAAATGGCTCCCTCCCCTTCTGGACCAAAAAATCGTCGGGATCCATCCCCTCAGGCAAGGCCAGAAGGCGAGCAGGCAATTTTTCTCTCAGAAACAGCTCCAGACTGCGCATGGCCGCCCTCATACCCGGCTGATCTCCATCAAAAACCAACACCGCCTGCGGTGCCAGCCGGCTCAACAGCCGGACATGATGCAGGGTAAGTGCCGTACCCAAAGGCGCGACCACCTGTTGGAATCCCTGATTGTAGAGGGCCAGAAGATCAAAGTAGCCCTCCACCACCAAAGCCTCTTTCTGTCGCCGGCACGCCTCCCTCGCCGTGGCCAGACCGTAGAGAGTTCGTCCTTTGTGAAATATGGGCGTTTCAGGGCTGTTGAGGTACTTGGGTGGGTTTTCTTCATCTAAGGCTCTCCCGCCAAAAGCAATGGTACGCCCGCGCATGTCCTTGATGGGAAACATCAATCGATGCCGAAATCGGTCGTAACAGTCACTCTCGGACTTTTTCACCAGTAACCCGGCCTGAACCGCTGTTTTCAGTTCTACTTTCCTGCTGAGCAGATGACGTTTCAACCCATCCCAACTCTGTGGCGCATAGCCTAGCTGGAAATCCTGGATAACCTCCGGACCCATGCCTCGATTCTGGAGATATGCCAACGCCATCCCCCCAGTATTCTCGTCGAGCAAGACCTGGTTGAAATAACTAGCAGCGAGCTCATTAATATGACGTAAGCGCTCGGCCAGCTCACGCATCTTTTTTTCTCGCCCTGTCTCCCGTCGCTGAGGCAGAGGAATTGAGTAGCGATTGGCCAGTTCTTTTACCGCTTCAGCAAAAGAGAGGTTGCGCGATCGCATGAGGAAATCGAAAACGCTACCACTGGCCCCACAGCCAAAGCAGTGAAAAATCTGTTTTTCATCACTAACCGTAAATGAGGGCTCTTTTTCGCCATGAAAAGGACAGAGTCCCAGATAATTCTTCCCTCGTTTCCGGAGGGAGACATAGGAGCCTACGACATCAACTATATTGGCTGCGGCTCGAACTTCTTCGATTATCTCGCGGTTGATCTGGCCCATCAATCGCCCTCCATGGCGATTAGAGTAAGCGGTGAGCGGTGAGCGGTGGGCAGTAAGCACTACCCACTAAAGAAGACAGTTCTACGGAGTGCAAAGTTCCAGGTTCCGAGCATGAAGCTCTTTTTTTAAAGTTTTTTCTCAGCAATTTAGCTTTTAATATATATTTATCAATAAGTTGACTGTTTATGTTTCTCACTCAAAATTAGCTATTTCAAGGTGCTCGTTATCGCTATGCGCTTTGCCCTATGCGCTATGCTAATCTTTCAATTCCACAACCGTAACTCCGGTGCCACCTGCACCCTGTTTCTCGGCGCGAAATCCCTTGACGATAGCATGCCCAGTAAGGAATTCCTGCACTGCCTGGCGAAGTCTCCCGGTGCCGTGTCCATGCACAACATGGATCTGGTTGTACCCATCCAGAATCGCCCGATCAAGTGTTTTGTCCAGTAACGGGATTGCCTCCTCAACCCTAAGACCGACTAGATGCAGCCGCTGCTCGCAAGTTTCAGGCTCCTCGCGAAAAACCCGAATGGTGTTGGATCGATGCGTTTGAGCGCTGGTACTCTTTTCGTCTGGAAGGAGTTCCAGGGACTCCATGTCAACTTCCACCCGCTTTGGACCCATTTGCACCTCTGCACGGCGGCCCTGGTCTTTGATCTTGAGCAAGGTACCCCTGCCACCCACGGTTCGCAAACGCACTGACTGCCCTTCCGCTGAGGGCATTACTCCTTGGTCCTCGCGCTTGTCTTGCGACTCCAGTGCAGAGCTAAGCTCCTGCCTTATCTCTCTGACCTTTTTTCGGACTGCCATCGCCCTACGCATTCCGCCTTGCTGTAAGCTGGCTATTGCCGATTTCAGCTCTTTTTCAGCCTCAGTGAGCATGTTCTCGCTTTGCTGTCTCACTTTGCTGAGAATCTCTTCTCGAGATTGGACAAAGCCTTCACGTTGCCGGGCCAAACTCGCTTTAGCCAATTCCAACCGCTGTTGCTGGAGTAAAAGCTTTTCTTCTTCATACTTGGCTCTGTCCCAGGCTTCAGTCAGTTGCTTAATAAGGTCTATGGTCTGGCCTTCGGCAGGATCCAGATGGCCTCTTGCCTCTTCGATAATCTCCGGTGGCATGCCAAGGTCGGCGGCGATCTCAAAGGCGTTGCTGGTGCCGGGTCGACCATAACGCAACTGATACGTAGGTCGACTGTTCTCTTCATCAAAAGTTACCGACACATTCTCCACCCCCTGATGCAGCATGCCGTAAGCCTTGATCAGGTGGTAGTGCGTGGTTACAGCCATGAAAGCGCCGCGGCTACGGAATTGGTCCAGTACAGCCAGGGCCATAGCAACGCCCTCTGCTGGATCGGTGCCTGTGCCGATTTCGTCCAGCAAGACAAGGGATCGGTTGTCCACCTGCTTCAGCATGTGCACCAATCTCTGGACCCGAGCCGAGAATGTGCTTAGGTGAGCCCTCACATCCTGTTCGTCACCTATTTCGGCAAATATGCCCGTCAGCACCGGCCACTCGCTGCCATCAGCAACCGGGACGTGCAGTCCTGCCTGGACCATGGCTCCCAGAAGACCCAAAGTCTTGAGAGACACCGTCTTGCCACCGGTGTTGGCACCGCTGATGATCAAGGTCTTCTTCTTTTCATCGAGATACAGATCAATGGGCACAACTTCGATGTGGTGAGATTTTCGCTTTTCTGTAAGTTCAGCCCCCAACACCATCTCAGCCAGTTCGGGCGGCAGAGTAGACGTCCTCTGTGCCTGCTCCTGTAATGCTAGAATAGGATGGCGCGCCTGTTGTAGCCGCATCCTTGTGCCGTCATTCAGCTGAGGTGCCCGGGCAAGAAGAAGAGAACTCAATCGGACCTTGGCGTGCACACAGTCAATAACCCCCAGCCAGTGCTCGTTATGAACAAGCACCTCCGCTGCTGTTAGCACCTCATCGGTTAATGCTCGGAGAATGCGAGCCTCTTCCTCTCTTTCTCGGCTACGGCCCTGTCTCAGCCGATTGTTCAGAGGAACAGCAGACAATGGTTCCACGAAACAGGTGGCACCACTGTGGGAAGTGTCGTGAACTATGCCTTCCAGTGCCCCTTTGGCGTCACTTCGAAGAGGGATTACCAACCTATCGTTACGGACGGTGATCAGTTTCTCCCGGAGTGTTTTCTGGGAAGCCTGTCTCTCAAGAACTTCAGTGAGTTCCGCGTGGAGCCTTTTGCGCAGCTCACCAATTTCTTTTCTCACCCGCGAAAGCTCTGGACTTGCTCCATCTTTTATATGGCCCCGCTGGTCAATGGCGCGGCCAATCTTCTTTTCCAACTCCGGAAGTGGCTGAAGATTCTCCAACAACTCCGCCAGGTTGCTGTATCGTGGCTGGCAACTGTTCACCAACTGCTGGAGGGTGCGAACCGCTTTTGTGGTCTCTGCTACATCAAGAAGCCCGGCCGCTGACAAAACTTCCCCGGTGCTCCTGAGTCTAGCGATAATCGGCTCCAGTTCATGGATACCACCAAGAGGGAGTGAATTGCCTATCTGCAGGTATTCCTTGAGTTCGCTAACCTGATCAAGCCAAAGCTGGATTTGCTCTCGGTCAGCGTTGGGACGAACCTGTGTCGTTGCTTGCCGTCCCGGGTCAGTGAAGGCGAGTGAGTACAGAAAGCTCTGAACATGCGGAAATTCAAGGACACGAAGAGACTGGTGATCCATATCACTCCATGCCGGGGAGAGACCGAAGGCAGGGTTCTCTCACCTTTGAAGGAGAAGCAAACTGAGAATTGCTTTTTGCTGAGAAATCGAAGAATACTCGCAAGCCTGCCTCCTGGAAAGGAGGTGCAGTTAAATATGAGGACTTTGGCGACCGAAGGTGCTATTCACCACCGTTGCTGGCACTGCAACGACTCCTACCCTCACACCATCGGTATGGTGTGAAAATGTGCCCCCGGAAGCCGCTGCTCTCCAATGTTTGCCCAAAAAACCTGAGTTAGCCCGAAAGTTTTGCCTTGACCATTGCATTTATCGCCCCGCCCTCAGCCCTGCCCGCCAGCTTGGCCATGGCTGCCTTCATTACTTTCCCCATGTCCTTCATGCTGGCAGCACCTACCTCGGCGATAATCTCGTCAAGTGTGTTTGATATTTCTTCTTCGGAGACCTGCTCCGGCATATAACCTTGCAATATCTCTAATTCGTTCTCTTCCCTTTGGGCTAAATCCTCCCTGCCGGCTTTGCGATACTGCTCGATGGATTCTCGCCTCTGTTTGATCTGGGTGGTAATAACCGAGATCACCTCTTGATCCTCAAGGAGGCTGCGAGCCTCTTTTTCCCGCTTCTTGATGGCAGCAAGCACAAGGCGCAGGGTGATCATTTTGGCCTCATCCCTCGCGCGCATGGCATCCTTTAAAGCCGCACTAATTTGCTCCTGCAGACTCATCGTTTTTGTCCCAACTTACGCATCCTCTTCAGCGCCCGCTTCTTAGCAGCCAGTGCCTTTCTTTTCTTCCTAACACTGGGTTTCTCGTAATGTTTTCTCTTGCGGACCTCGGCAAGGATGCCCTCTTTTTGACATTCTTTTTTAAAACGTCTGAGAGCAGCTTCAAACGATTCTCTCGATTTGACCACCACATTCGGCATTGCCCGACCCCCCCTTCACCTGGGTTTGGGTGGGCGTTCTATCGGCTGGAACCCTTCTGCGGACAGACCAAAATGGCATCAAGCCATCCCCCCTTTAAAAAATCTAGCCACCCATGGCTGTGAAACTACGCACTTAAACTTATTATTTTACCTTTTCTTCAGAAATTGTCAATCTATAACGAGATTGTCAGTAAAGAATCAGGTCCCATCAAAGATTCTGCTATTCTGGGAAGGGGTTCAATCATTTTACATTGATGAATGCAGATCTTAGCTTGAAAAGCTCAAAACGTCGGGGTGAAAAACACAATCGCTCTTCAATCTGCAATCAGTTACACTTTGCCTTGTGCCAACGCGATTGCTTCGCTTAAATCCACGCTCCCGGCATACAAAGCCCGGCCGGCGATCACCCCCACCACCCCATCTCGTTCAAGCGGCAGCAGTGCCCTGATGTGCTCAAGGCTGCCTACACCTCCTGAGGCAATCACAGGAATACTCACTGACCGGGCCAACTGCCGGGTTGCTTCAATGTTTGGACCGGTCTGCATGCCGTCCCTCGAGATATCAGTGTAGACAATAGCGGCCAAAGCCAGATTTTCAGATCTGGCCGCCAGCTCCCCTGCACTCATCTCAGTGGTCTTACTCCAGCCCTCAACGGCAACCCTGCCCTTTCGGCTGTCTATCCCGAGGACCACCTTCCCTGGAAATCTCTCACAAGCCTGCTGCAACAATTCAGGATTACTGTGAGCGGCACTTCCGAGCACCACGCGCTCAACCCCAAGATTAAAATAGGCGGAGAGAGTCTCCACCGTGCGTACCCCTCCGCCCAATTGAACTGGAATGTCCACCGCTTGAACGATGGCAGCGACAGCCTCAAGGTTCTTGGGTTCCTTGGCAAATGCACCGTCCAGGTCCACCACGTGCAGCAATTGAGCCCCTTCAGCCTCCCACCGTTTGGCTGTAGCTGCAGGGTCTTCCGAATAAATGGTTGCGGTTGACATTTCTCCCCGCTCCAACCGCACACATTTCCCTTCCTTCAAATCAATGGCTGGAATGATTAACATCGCTCTGGCATACTCCGTTTTTCCAGGTAAGAGGTAAGAGGTTATCGGTGAGGAGCCAGAGGAATGTTTAAATCCCATAACCTATCACCCATCACCTATAACCTATTACTTGTATTCCCTACATTTCTTCCATTTCCTTAAGAAGTTGCTTTAACTCAACTGGAGGTTTGAGTACTTTTCCATCCTTATCAGTACAGACATGCACAGTATATCCCTCAGCCAGAACGATCCCGTTGTCCTTGTGCAGGAGCACATAGTCGAAACGCAGTCGTGCTTTTCCAGCAAAAGAAAAGGTGGTTTCGATGAGAATGATATCGTCGTAGCGGGCAGGAGTGTGGTAACGACAGTAGGCCTCATAAACAGGCAGGTAACAACCCTGCTCTTCCAACGATCGATATGTACTTCCCACCCGCCGGAAGAGCTCTGTACGACCGATTTCAAACCACCTCAAATAATTGGCGTAATAGGCTACCCCCATGGAGTCCGTGTCGCCGTAAAGAACCCGCTGCTCTGCACGAAACGGTTCAGTCATTTTGTTCATTCGTTATGGTAAGCGGTTAGCAGTGAGCAGTAAGCGGTAAAAAGCCATAGAATCTAGAAGTCAGTAGCCAGAATTGAGGTTGCAGGTTTCAGGTGTCAGGTGTCAGGAAAAACAGACAGAGAATCTAAAACCTCATCTATCTCAAATCCGCAATCCGAAATCCGAAATATACACGCTGCCAGCTCCAACCTGCCAGCGGTATTTCCCTCTGCTCCATGCTCCATGCTCCATGCTCCGTGCTAACTCTCCAACCGACCCTTAACGAACTTTTCCATGAGTTTGTAACCGGGGCGGACAACCACACCAGTCTTTGCTGCATCGCGCTCTGAAAACCCTCTTTGTGATTCGCTGCCACTCGCTGGCAGATCACAGATCGCAAAGGGGACAAATCCTCTCGCGTGGGTGCGCGTTCGTATGGGGGTAAGATGGTCGGTAATAATCATCACCCGCACGCTGCCTATATCACTGCACCTGTCCACTATCGGCCCAACTACCCTGGAATCAAAAGCCTCGATTGCTTCGATCTTGAGTTCCAGGTTCCCCTCATGAGATGCCTCGTCGGGGGCCTCTACATGGAGATAGACGAAATCTTTATCCCGTAAAGACCCCAGAGCGGCAGCGACCTTGCCATCGTAATTGGTATCCAGATATCCGGTGGCTCCGGGCACATCCACCGCTTCCAGACCGGCACAAATACCTAATCCCTTGAGGAGGTCAACTGCGGAAATCACTACTCCGTTAATGGCAAACTGATCATTGAGGCTAGGCATAGTGGGAGCAACCCCCTGACCCCACAGCCAGATTGCATTGCCGGTCCGCTTTCCCTCTGCAGCCAACTGCCGGTTCAGCTCGTGCTCTAAGAGGACTCGTCTCGCTGCTTCCATCAAGGATCTCAGCTCAGACACCTCATCATATGCTTGCCAGTACTCAGCCACCGGCTGACCCGTAACATCATGGGGTGGAGTAATGCTCAGATCAGACCTCCCGCCTCGCCAAACCAGGAGGTGACGATAGCTTACCCCCGGGTAGAAATGAAATGACTCGTTGCCAAGGTTTTCCTGCAGGGCAGTGATGAGTACCCGGCCATGCTCACTTGAAATATGGCCCGCTGAGTAATCTGACAGTAGGAGTTCACCGTCAGCACCGGTTTCCACGCTGACCAGATTGCACCTGAAGGCCACCTCGCCAGGAGCAAGTTTTATCCCCATACTGGCTGCTTCCAATGGAGCACGCCCTGAATGGAAACGATCAGGATCATAACCCAAGATTGCCATATTCGCCACGTCACTCCCGGGCTCCTGATGCGAGCCAATAGTCTCCGTAAGTCCCAAAAGACCACTGGCTGCCAGTTGGTCCATGTGGGGAGTATGAGCCGCCTCCAGGGGTGTCTTACCGCCAAGTTCCTCCAGAGGCTCATCGGCCATTCCATCGCCAACCAGTATGAGGTATTTACTCTTCGCTTCGTCCATTTTGTTTCCAGCCTAGTAAAGGATAAGCCGTGAGCAGTAAGCGGTAAAGAACCGAAGAATCCAGGAGTCAGGAGCCAGGAGTCAGGAGTTAGAATTGAGGTTTCAGGTTTCAGGTGTCAGGTTTCAGTAGTAAAAGGTAAATCTCTATCAAGCATCTAGTATCCAGTATCCGGCATCGAGCTCTTAAACCCGCAATCCGCAATTCTTTTTCTGCCCTCTGTCCTCTGTCGTCTGTCGTCTTTCCCCATGCTCTATGCTCCATGCTAATCTTCGTCAGCGGCTTCCTTATTCTCGACCCGTATCAATCGCGTTGGTGCAGTTACCACCTGGAGGTCACCGATTTCGGCCAGGGCCAGACGCACATCACGCTCTCTTGCCTCATGAGTCATCATAACCACCGGTACAGAACCCCTTACCTGTCTACCTTTCTGAATTACTGATGCAATACTGATATCGTGGTTGCCTAATATGCCTGAAATCTTTGACAGTACCCCGGGCTCATCAACCGCAGAAAATTTGAAATAGTAGTTGATAACCAGCTCATCCATGGGTTTGATCTGGCGCACCGTTACCGCCTCTCCTTCACAAGCCAGAGGCGGAATCCTCACACCGCTTCCCACCAGGAGATCTCGTCCCAGATCAACCAGATCACTGGCCACCGCACTGCCGGTGGGCATCATGCCGGCACCCAGGCCATACAACATGACGTCACCAACAGCATCACCGGAGATGTGGATAGCATTGTAAGCCCCCTCAACCTTGGCCAGCATGTGCTCCTGGGGAAGCATGGTCGGATGCACTCTGACTTCTATTCTCTCACCGTCATTGCGCGAGATGGCCAGGAGTTTTATTTGATAGCCAAAATCTTTGGCAAATTGAATATCAGAGGGGTCAATCTGGGAAATACCCTCTACGTGGACCTGGTTAAAGTCTATCTCGCAACAGTATGCCAGGGAACTGAGAACAGCAATTTTGTGCGCTGCGTCCATTCCCTCCACGTCAAGACTTGGATCTGCTTCCGCAATGCCCTGTGCCTGGGCTTCCTTGAGTGCGTCGGCAAAGGAGGTACCCTCACGAGCCATTCGGGTAAGGATATGATTGGCGGTGCCGTTGAGAATACCGTATATGTGACCTATGCGATTGGCTACCAGCCCCTCACGCAAGGCGCGTATCAGGGGAATACCCCCGCCAACGGCTCCTTCAAAAGCGATGTTGACCTGGTGCTCCCGGGCCGCCGCAAAAAGTTCGCTACCATGCACGGCCAATAGAGCTTTGTTGGCAGTGACCACGTGCTTGCCGCGTTTCATAGCCTCCAAGAGAAAGGTCTTGGCTGGTTCCATTCCCCCAATCAACTCAACAACAATCCGGATTTCCTCATCCGCCAATATATCCTCCACCTGGGTGGAAAGGATCTTCCGAGGAAGGGAGACCGTCCTGGGGCTCTCCAGGTCTATGTCCACCACTCTTTTTAGTCTGAACGGCACACCCAAACGCTTCTTGAGCATCTCACTGTTGTCTTCAAGAACTTTGACAAGACCGCAGCCCACCGTTCCCAGTCCGATCAAGCCTACCTGTATTTCGTTCATGTTCTTTCCCCATGCAGTGCTTTGGGTCTTTATGTCATTTCACAAGCGCCAAAAAAGACACCAGAAAGGAAACCTCCGGCCCTCTCTGGTGTCTTTCTTTAAGAAAGTACTTAAGGTTCGTTGCTGCGCTTATCATCAACGCAGAACGCGGCGCATACCACGGATGGCCTGTCGGGTTCGTTCTTCATTCTCCACCAGAGCGAAACGCACGTAGTCATCACCATACTCACCAAAACCTCGCCCTGGAGAGACGGCAACCTCGGCCTCACGTATCAGAAACTTGGAAAACTCCACTGAGCCCATTTCAATGTACTGTTCTGGTATTTTCGACCAGACAAACATAGTGCCCTTGGGCTTGTCAGTGGGCCAACCAACTCGATTCAATCCATCCACCAAAACGTCACGCCGAGAGCGATAAGTCTCGACGATTTCCTTGACGCAAGACTGATCGGAATTGAGTGCGATAATGGACGCAATCTGGATGGGCTGAAAGATACCATAATCCAGATAGCTTTTGATCCGGGTAAGCGCTGAAATGATTTCAACGTTTCCAACACAGAAACCAACCCGCCATCCCGGCATGGAATAGCTCTTGGACAAGGAAAAGAACTCGACTCCGATATCCTTAGCACCTTTTACCTGGAGAAAGCTGGGCGCCATTTCCTCGTCGAACACCAGATCGGCATAAGCCAGATCGTGCACCACGATGATTTCGTGTTCCCGGGCGAAGTCACAAACTTTCTGAAAAAAGTCCAGGTCAACAACCTCTGTGGTTGGGTTATGAGGGAATGAGATTATTAACATCTTCGGCTGAGGCCAGGTCTGCTTGAAGGCCGTCTGAAGATCTTCAAAAAAGTCTCGCCCTTTTTCGATGGGAATACTGCGTAAATCCCCGCCGGCAATGATCACCGAATAAGGGTGAATAGGATAGGTTGGGTTCGGAGCGAATACCACTTCGCCGGGACTGATCAGCGAGAGGACCAGATGCGATAAGCCTTCCTTGGCTCCGATGGTCACAACGGCCTCTGTTTCCGGATCGATATCCACATCATATCGGCGGCCGTACCAGCTGGCTATAGCCTCCCTCAATTTAGTAATCCCTCGAGAAGCTGAGTAACGGTGGTTGTGAGGTTTCTGGGAGGCCTCCAGCAACTTGTCCACAATGTGCTGCGGGGTCGGTAGGTCAGGATTACCCATACCCAGATCAACAATGTCTCTACCCTCTCGTCTGAGCCTCATTTTCAGTTCATTGACTTGAGCAAAAACATAAGGAGGCAAGCGACGCATGCGGCTGAATTTTATCAGTGCTTCACTCATGGCAACCTTTCCTCTCTATTGAGATTGCGTAAAAATACCGTAACCACGTACCCTTGTCAAAAAGTTTTTCCTGCGGATGAAAGCGATTGACACCTGTCTAAACCACTTCTAGAATGAATTCTAACGTTGCAGACCTACTTCAAAAACGAGCTAGATCCGCAGGAGGAATCGTCCCACCTTGACCCAAACACCGTCCTTCAGGACGTGGGTGCATAGATCTCTCAGAGGGAGACCAAATGAAACGCACAGATCTGTATAAAGAGTCAGGTGTTGACCTAGATGCTGCCAATGAGTTGGTAGCCAGGATTAGACCTTTCGTTCAATCCACCTTCCACGCCAGTGTTATCACCGACGTGGGAGGATTCGGCAGTCTCTATTCCCTCGGCCAGCTTGATTACAAGCAACCAGTGCTTGTGAGTTCCACAGACGGAATAGGAACCAAGCTCAAAGTCGCTTCCCTGGCGAACAAACACGATACCGTAGGCATCGACCTGGTTGCCATGAGTGTTAACGACATCCTGGTCCAGGGAGCCAGGCCGCTTTTCTTTTTGGATTATCTTTCCATCGGCCGCATGAACCTCGACCTGGTAACTGATGTCATCTCCGGCATAGCCGAAGGGTGCCGGCAGGCCAAGTGTTCTCTCATTGGCGGAGAAACCGCTGAGATGCCTGATTTTTACGGGGAGAACGAGTACGATCTCGCCGGTTTTGCCGTTGGCATCGTTGAAAAAGACTCCATTATTGATGGCTCAGAGATCAGTGTTGGCGACCAAATTATCGGACTCGCCTCAAGCGGTCTGCACAGCAACGGCTACTCATTAGTGCGGCGCATCATCTTTCAGGAACTCGGTCTTTCACCGGATGATGTCATTCCTGAATGCGGCTGTAGCGTTGCCGAGGAACTTCTGCGGCCGACGCGTATATACAGTGAAGCCGTCCAGGTAGTCACGAGAGATTTTACGGTTCCAGGGATGGCACACATTACCGGCGGTGGTTTTTACGACAACCTGCCTCGAATTCTACCCTCTGCCTGCCTGGCCCGTCTGCGTAAAAACAGCTGGGAGATACCGAGCATTTTTCCTTTTCTCCAGGAAAACGGTAACATTTCCGAGCATGAAATGTATCGGGTGTTCAACCATGGGATCGGCTTTATTCTGGTTGTGCGGGACAGAGATTTGCAGGACGTACTGGAACTGCTGGACGGCCTGGGCGAGAAAGCTTACCACATCGGTACCATACACGGCCGGGAGGAAGACGAACCGACGGTGGTGATCGAGTGATAGAGGATTTTAGATTGAAGATCTGAGATTGTAGATTGAAAGATTGAGAGATTAGGGAACGGGATGTCAGAATGAGATGCATGACATCCAAGGATTACCTCCGATTCTAAAATCCTGAATGCCAAGATTCCTGAATCCCCAGCTGAGTGAGTGGTTAGGCAGGTTTGAGTACACGTCCTGAACGCAGACAACGAGTACATATTCTCATGTACCGAACAGCGCCATCCTGTACGGTGCGCACTCGTTGCAGGTTGGGATACCATCTTCTTTTTGTTTTATTGTTGGCGTGGCTGACATTGTGGCCCGTTCGAGGGCGCTTACCACATATTTGGCAAACTTTGGCCATTCGTTCCTACCTCCAATTTCCGTGTTCGCTTCCTACTTTCCAGCAAACGCGGTATTTAACACATCCAGTCTGATTTGACAAGGGAAAAAGCACATTCTTAAAGTGAATACGCATATCCCACATCTCACATCTCACATCTCATATCTACAATCTTAAATCATAAATCTGCAATCCCTTAATTCCTCAATTCCTCAATTCCTGAATCCCTCAATTTGCTTCGCTATTCTACATCCAAGACAGATGAGCGCTGCACGTCAATCACGTTTTTTATCTTGCGCACCGCCGCCATCGCACTTTGCAAATGGGTGATACCCCGCACCTCCACCACAAACTTGCATTCAGCACGGTTGTCCACCCGGGTTCGAACATTGGCCTGCAAGATATTGATGTCGTGATTACTTAAAGCCCCGCTGATGGCAGCCAGCATGCCCTTGACGTTGGCACAAATGACGGCTAATCCCACGGGATGGAGCTCTTCCGATTCGTGGTCCCAATCCACCTCGATGCGCCGCTCAAAACCACTACTCAGTAAACTCGCACAGTCTTCCCGGTGCACCGAGACTCCTCTCCCCCGAGTAATGTATCCGGCAATCTGATCACCTGGCAAGGGATTGCAACACTTCGCAAATCGCACCATGATGTCATCTAAACCCTTCACCAGCACGCCGCCGGGTGTTCTCGGTCTCTCTTTGCGCTCTACCCTCTCTACCAGAGCCTCGTCTGGTTTCTCCTCAGGCTCCAACAAGCTTGTGAGTTTGCCGATGGCTTGCAAGGCGGATATCTTGCCGTACCCGATACTGGCGAGAAGGTCGTCCACTTTCTGCAGAGAGAACGCCTTGGTAACCTGGAGAAGTTCGTCGGAATGGAGATATTTGGCGAAGTTGAGACCGTGCTTGCGGAATTCACGCTCACAAATTTCGCGGCCGAGTACAATGCTCCGCTGACGCTCCTCTGTCTTGATCCAGTGACGAATTCGTGTCCGTGCCCGTGAAGTCTTTACGATCTTCAACCAATCCTTACTGGGCACGTGTTTGGCCGAAGTGATGATCTCTATGATGTCGCCATTTCGCAGCTCGTATTTGAGTGGCACCAGCTTGCCGTTCACCTTCGCCCCGGTGCAATGATGGCCTACTTCAGTATGGATGCTGTAAGCAAAATCTATCGGCGTGGAACCTCGGGGAAAGGCCTTAACGTCCCCATTCGGGGTAAAAACGTAGACATCGTCCGGGAATAAATCGACCCGAACAGTCTCGAGAAATTCCCGTGGATCCTGAAGGTCCTGTTGCCACTCCAGCAACTGACGAAGCCAGGCGAAGCGCTTGCTGTCACTTTCCGGAACACTTGTCCCTTCCTTGTACACCCAGTGTGCCGCAATGCCTTCGTTGGCAACACGATGCATAGTCTCGGTCCGAATCTGAATTTCAACCCGCTCACCATAGGGACCAATCACTGTGGTATGAAGGGATTGGTACATGTTTGCCTTGGGCATCCCTATGTAATCTTTGAAGCGGCCTGGAATGGGTTTCCACAGCGAGTGAACCACGCCCAGGGCCTCATAACATTCGCGAATGGTTTCCAGGATGATACGGAACGCTATGATGTCATAGATTTGTTCCAAATCCAGGTTTTGGGTGACCATCTTCTTGTATATGCTAAAGATGTTCTTGGGTCGGCCGTTCACTTTCCCCTTCAAGCCGAAATCCGCCAACTTATCCTGGATGATGCCCCTGACTTCCTTGATGTAACGCTCGCGCTCTTCTTCATTCCTTTTCAGCCCGCCAACAACCTCCTCGTACATGTCCGGATCAAGATAGGAGAAGGCTAGATCCTGCAACTCGGTCCTGATCCAGTCAATGCCAAGTCTACCAGCTAGTGGCGCGTAGATGTCTAACGTCTCCTGAGCAATGAGTCGTTGTTTTTCCGTGGCGTGGAAATCGAGGGTGCGCATGTTATGAAGTCTGTCGGCAAGTTTAATAAGGATCACCCTGATGTCACTGGCCATCGCCAGGATCATCTTGCGCATGTTCTCAGCCTGGCGCTCTTCGTAGCTGCCAAACTCGAATCTGCCGATTTTGGTTACGCCGTCGACTATCTGGCTCACTTCATCCCCAAATAGCCTTTGTAGATCATCCAGGTTGGTTTCGGTGTCTTCGAGGGTGTCGTGAAGCAGAGCAGAGGCGATGCTGAAAACGTCCAGTCTCATCTTTGCCAAAATGCCGGACACTTCCAGAGGATGCATAAGGTAGGGTTCACCGGAAAGGCGCACCTGGCCCGCATGAACTTTGGCTGAATAAACGTATGCTTTTTCAATGAGACTTACATCTGCTTCTGGATGGTAGGCAAGAACTTGATCGACGATATCGTTGAGACGAATCATATGCAGGTTATAGGTTATGGGTTATGGGTTATGGGTAATAGGTTATGGGCTCTCACAAATTACCCATCACCTCTCACCTCTTACCTCTTACCTATCGTTGAGCTTTGGGTTAATACGCTTTAGCGAAGTATATCCGTTCTCCAGAAGGCTTGCCACAGCGCACGCAAACTCCGTCCTCACCCTCCGACTCCAGCGGAATGCAGCGAATTGTCGCCATGGTCTCCTGCTTAACTTGATCTTCACATTCCGGGTCTCCACACCAATGGGCGTGCAGAAATCCTCCTTGCTCAGCCACGACTTCCCGAAAAGTCTGGTAATCGTCAACCCGCATGGTGTTTTCTTGACGAAACCGCAGCGCCCGCTGGAAGAGTGAAGTTTGAATCTCATCCAGTAACTCTCTTATCTTATCCTTCACATCATCTTTAGCCAGGTTCACCTTTTCCCGGGTATCGCGACGGACTACCACCACCTCTCCTCGCTTTAGGTCCCTGGGACCCACTTCAACTCGAATGGGAACTCCGGCACGCTCCCATTCGTTGAACTTCCACCCAGGCGTGTATTCTTCCCTGGCATCAACCCGATGAGTTATATCTCCATCGAGAGATGCCGCAATCTGGTCAATAAACTCCAAAATCTCCCCGTGGCCCTCTTTCCCCTTGAATATCGGAATAAAGACCACCGACAGCGGTGCCATTTTGGGGGGCAGAACCAGGCCCTGATCATCGCCATGTGTCATGATGAGGGCGCCGATCATCCGGGTGCTCATCCCCCAACTCGTGGCATAGACCAACTGCTGCTCCCCATTTTGATCCTGAAAGCTGACATCAAAAGCCTTTGCAAAGTTCTGTCCAAGATTATGCGAGGTCCCAGCCTGCAAAGCCTTGCCATCCTGCATGAGCGCTTCAATGGTGTACGTATGCAGGGCTCCGGCAAACTTCTCCCGGTCGCTCTTTCGGCCGGGAATAACTGGTATTGCAGCGTACTCTTCAGCAAAGGTTTGGTAAACATTGAGCATCTGCAAAGTCTCCTCCTCAGCCTCTTCTGCGGTGGCATGAGCGGTGTGCCCTTCCTGCCAGAGAAATTCGGTCGTGCGCAGGAATAGTCTCGTTCGCATCTCCCACCGTAGAACGTTGCACCACTGGTTGATCAGCAGTGGCAGGTCCCGGTAGGACATAATCCATTTTTTGAACATGGCCCAAATAATTGTCTCTGAAGTTGGTCGTATTACAAGTGGTTCCTCCAGCTTCTTGCCACCACCGTGGGTTACAACCGCACACTCAGGCGCAAACCCCTCCACATGTTCAGCCTCTTTTTCCAAAAAGCTCTCCGGAATCAGAAGCGGAAAGTAGGCGTTCTGATGGCCTGTTTCCTTGAACATTGTATCGAGGTAAGACTGCATTTTTTCCCAGAGGGCATAGCCATTGGGACGAATGACCATGGACCCCTTCACCGGTGAATAGTCTGCCAATCGCGCTCCAAGGATCACATCCGTATACCACCGGGAAAAATCTTCACTCCGCTTGGTAATGCCTCTTTTCATTGCTACTATCTTCCTCCGTTTATCGCGAAGCGCAGAGCGCAGAGCGCATGGCGAGGAGAACTGAATCCGCAAGAGTAGTCGTCTCTTGCCAGCCTTTCAGGTCATAGAGGCTAGTATCGAGTGTCTGTTTTCCTAGCTCTTCAAACGCTATGCGCTACGCGCTTTGCGCTATGCGATCTCTTCGTCAACCATCAACGAAATCTCTTCCAGTAATCTTGACTTTAACTCCGCTTCAGGTATTTTCGCAACTATTTCTCCCTTTTTAAACAGGATCCCCTGGCCGCGGCCACCGGCTATTCCCACATCAGCCTCCCTGGCCTCCCCCGGGCCATTTACCACACAGCCCATAATAGCAACCTTGAGCGGGGTTTTCACCCGTAACAACTGTTCCTCGATTTCATGGGTCAGGTTGATTATATCTATATCGCAGCGGCCACAGGTGGGGCAGGAAATGAGTTCTATCCCTCGCTCCCGAAGCTTGAGGGCGCGCAGAATTTCGTAAGCCGCCCGTACTTCATTGATGGGATCACTGGTGAGGGACACTCGGATGGTGTCGCCGATACCCTCAGCCAGCAGCAAACCAATGCCAATGGCCGATTTAACCGAACCACAAATCAGAGTCCCGGCTTCAGTGACACCCAAATGAAGCGGATAAGAAACCCTGTCGGCCAGCAGCCGGTAAGCTTCCACCATGGTAAGGACGTCGGACGATTTCAGTGAAATTTTGATTTCATGAAACTTCAGAGATTCAAGAAGCTGAACTTGGCGAAGAGCACTTTCAACCATCGCCTCCGGGGTTGGGCCCCCATATTGCTGCAGAAGGTCCTTGTCGAGAGACCCTGAGTTTACTCCAATACGAATGGGCACCTGGCGCTCAGCAGCAGCGTGCACCACCTTGGCCACGGCTTTCTCACTGCCGATGTTTCCGGGATTGATCCGCAGGCCATCTATTCCTGTGCTCAGAGCATCCAGGGCGAGGCGATGATCGAAGTGGATATCGGCGATAAGGGGTGTGACCGCCTCACGTTTAATGGCCTTCAGGGCTTCAACAGCCTTTTCATCCAGTACGGCAAGTCGAACGATCTCGCAACCAACTTCGGCCAACCGTCTGATCTGCTCAAGGGTAGCGGAGATGTCGCGAGTATCCGTGTTACACATAGACTGCACCACCACCGGAGCATCTCCGCCCACCGGTACTGGGCCAACATGAATTTGTCGCGTCTTTCTTCGGGTGATAGACATGTAACAATTCTCTACAATTAGTTGGATAGTTAATTAGAAGATTAGAGAATTAGTTAAATCGTAGAAATCGTGTTTTCCAGGTTATAGGTCATGGGTTATAGGTGATGGGTTGTCACCCATAACCCATTACCCCTCACCCATTACCTAAGAATCCTTTCTCGCTTTTTTCGCCCAAGCTCACATCTCGCAGGATATCGCTATGCGCTCTGCGCTTAGCGCTATGCGTCTCATTCAGACCAAAAACGCGGGGGAGCTGTACGCTCCTGTCCCGCGCTTACCATTAATAATTCAGACCCCGTTGCTCATCGCCGCCAATTTCACAGGGCGTTGACATCGATTTGACGGATGAAGGATTTAACCGAATCCATCCACTGTTGGAGCTTACAGTCTTCCGCATCGGGGTCACATGGTTTCACTCCGGAGTCGTCGGCGCACTCAACTTGAACCACCTTCCCTGTTTCGTCTGTGACTTCCTGCTTGAAAGGGCAATCCTCCAGCATGACTGAGCCTTGGCCCTCAATTCGTCCTTCGCGCTCCTCTATATCTTCACTCGCGGCTGTGATCGGTACTTTCTTAACTGTCCACTTTCCCATTATTTACCTCCCGGATTTCATTCAAGTATTGATTCTAGCTAGAGCTTCGCAGGTACGCAAGATATTTTTCCAGTTCACCAATCTAAGTCTATTTGTTCATTTGTCAAATCGTAATGGTAAGCGGTGAGCGGTAAGCGGTAAGCAGTGAAAAATAAAGAATCCAGGAGACAGGAGCCAGGCGTCAGAATTGAGGTTTCAGATGTCAGGTGTCAGTAGTAAAAAGCAGCCTCTTGTTTTTTGACTCCATGCCCCATGCTCCATGCCCCATGCTCAGTTAAATTCGCAATCCGCAGTTCGCAATTCGAAATATACTCCCTGCCTGCTGCAATCTTTCCCCCGCTTCTCTCGCCTTCCGCTTACTGCTTACTGCTCACTGCTTACCATCTAACCATGGCGGCTCGTGCCGTTTTATGTCCACTTGTATGCGGTCAGCTCTAACGCCCATATCGAGAAGGTCAACTACCTTGCGCACATCATCCGCCATTTGGACGATGGCGGCATAGGAATGAACCAACTGACTGGGGGCGCTGGCAAAGTCGTGATACGTGGAGCTGATCAAACCAGAGCTTTCTTCCAGTAGCGCCAACGCTGGACGGTAGGCTCCCAGGCTGACCAACACGCTCGCTTTGTTGGCCATAAGCCCCGTTTGGACCGATAGTTCAACCCCGGCAATTGCCAGACCCTGGTCAAAGTAAGCAAGCGCTTTATCGAGAGAACCTTCTCGGGCACACACATAGCCCAGGTCCCGGCAAATAAGCGCCACATCTAAATCGTGTCCCTTCTCCTCCGCATAATCAAGGGCACGCTGAAAATAATGAAAAGCACGGAGCATGTGCTTATTGCTATAGGCCTCATGTGCTAACTGCAACCAGAGTCTTACCTGTTGATCCGCTTCTTCAAGCACCACTGGGTTTTATCCTTTCATAGCCCGGACATACTATACATTGTAACAACCACCTAGGAGTAGATGAAAGGGGATATTGAAATACGAAAGTGGAGATTTGAAACTCGGAGAAACGGGGCATTAGGGACTGCACACATGGCACATTTCAAATTTCACATTTGCCATTGAAGAAGGAGAAAAGGATTTGAAACGACATGACTGCCAGATACACAATGATAAATGAGAGATGCGAGATGCGAATTGAGAAATTAGTTGGTGCCTACTGCCTACTTGCCCTGAGCCTGCCTGCCCTGAGTTTGTTGAGTGGGTCGAAGGGGTTCGTAGTGTTTAGTGTCAGTGAACCGTGACTGGTCCGTCCTGGTCCTCGGTCTGCTTTTCTTCCTCTTGTTCCCGCTGCTGGAGCTCAAGCAGATAGTGATCTATTTCCTTCTCCGTCTGGTTTGCTAGTTCTTCCAATTCACCCAAACTTATTTCCAGGCCCAAAACCTTAATGAGCACGTCCAAAACAGCCTTTGAGGCCTTGGGATTTTCAATCTCAGTAGTATAGAAAGGAATTTCCCCAAGAAAGCAAAAACCCTCCATCCCCATCTGTTTAGCAACCCCCAGCAGAAGGCCGTTCATGCCCGATATTTGTCCCTCTCGCAACACTTGGTCACAGTAAGGGGAAAGCTCAGAGAGTAGTTCCTCGTGGGTGGCTGTAACCCATACCCGGGAATCCTGGTAGTGGTTGATGGCGGTGGGCATGGCCGCCACCGTTATGACCCGCTTAACCCCCAAGCTCCCCGCGAAGGTAAGCAGGGCCTCGGCCAGTTGGTACTCTTTTCCGGCCACTGGTTGCTGGTCGCCGACGAAAAACAAAATATCACCCGACCCGCCAGGATGTTTCCAATAATAAAAGCCACTCTGAGGTAACAGGGTGGCCTGAACCAGACCATCCTGGATGTTAATTCCGGGAAGCCGAAAGAATTCAGGCTCTTCTACAAAGGCCAAGTTCTGAGCTCGAAGTGCCTCGTACAGGTAAACATAAGCCTTGAGGGCTACGTGTCCCATTCCGGGCCAGGCCGCCATCAGCACTGGCTCATGCAGCTCCACTTCGCTCACAATGTCTATATTTATAGTCAAAGACTTTAACCTCCTGAACAATTTGTTGTTTTCAGCATAATGCAATTGTCCAAACTATTCAAG
>JAJDNL010000110.1 GCA_022340745.1 Deltaproteobacteria bacterium | reverse complement strand
CGAAGTGGCAGCGATAGACCCAATCGCTTCAATGCAGGCAATTGACAATCCCAAACTGAGAAGTGTGGCGGAGCAAGTGCAGGCTATGCTTAAAAAAGTGATTGAAACGCTTTGAATCAAAAACGAAGGAACGGTTCCAAGGGGATAATTGATGCATTACATTCCTCTCGCTTTACCCTTTTTTATGGCATTCATTTTTCTGTTTGCCTTTCTGATAGCCTTGATCGAGATCGGCATACTAGAATACGCCTACGAGCAAATAGGCGTGAACCGCAGGTACATGTTTGCCCTTCTCCTTCTGTCAATTGTGGGCAGCTATGTGAATATCCCGGTGGCACATTTGCCGGCTGAGCACCTGCACTCTGGTGAGGTCGTAACCTTCTTTGGTATGCGTTATGTTATCCCCTTCGTTATAGGCTCGCCACGGACAGTTATTGCCGTCAACCTCGGAGGAGCTGTCATCCCTATCTTGCTTTCTTTTTACCTTATCCTGAAAAACAGGATGTACTGGAAAAGTCTCGTAGCAGTGAGCATTGTATCTATCGTTGTGCACCAACTGGCATATCCCGTCCCGGGCGTGGGGATAGCTGAGCCCACCTTCGTTCCTCCCTTGGTAACCGCTGGAGTCGTACTTTTTATTTCTCGACGACAGGCCGCGCCCCTGGCCTATGTAGCTGGCAGCTTGGGGACCTTGATCGGGGCTGATTTGTTGAATTTGGGCAAGATTCAAGGACTTGGTGCGCCTATTGCTTCCATCGGGGGAGCAGGAACATTCGACGGTATTTTCATGACCGCTGTTCTTGCTGTACTGTTGGCCAGTATTCTGAAACCAAAGCAACGTTCTGCCAGACATTATTCAATACCGCGAGGATCATCCTCGTGAACGGCTGACCACTTCGTTACTTCTTTCGACGGCCATGATCGCGCTCCTGAGGTGAGAATTGGCCATGACCTCGGTTAGTTGATAGTCACTTGTGCCGCTCGGGTCCACGTGCTAAGATTTCCTCCATCCTGAAGGTTTCTCTCAGCACCAGAACGGATTCCTTGTACCATGATAAACATGCGGTCGGTATTCTGGGCCATTGCAGTCCTCCTATTCATGGGCGGAATAGGACTGCCTGTCCCCGAGAACCCGGCCCTCATGGGTGGAGGATATGCTCTGCATAAGCACCTGAGTCCTCCCCTTGTCAGCATATTTGTCTGGTATGTCGCCATCATGGTCGGGGATTTACTCCTGTTTGCCTCAGCCTATTGGCTTTTTACCAGACCAAGGCTTTCAGAAATACTGCACCGTTATGTTGGTGGAAAAAGGCTTGAAGACT
Source organism: Deltaproteobacteria bacterium (assembly GCA_022340745.1). Classification (GTDB taxonomy): domain Bacteria; phylum Desulfobacterota; class Syntrophobacteria; order BM002; family BM002; genus BM002. The sequence continues at coordinate 15,537 of JAJDNL010000110.1, read as the reverse complement.
ATCGCAGTGCATTTGCAGGTCGAGCTGGCTGGGCCCTGTTTTTTGCTCGATTTACCTTCGGCATCAGGGCCCTTGTTTACTTAGCAGCAGGGGCAGCACGATATCCTTGGCAGCGGTTCCTGGCAGTAGATGGTGTGTCTGTGGCAATACAGGTCCTTTTGTTCGTGGGAATTGGCTACTACGCCGGTGAGAGAACCAAGTGGGCCCAAACCACAGGAGAAAAAATCGCCTTCTTCTTAGGCATATGCGCCGTGGCCGGTATTATCGTAAGTTACCTTTCTTCAATTTTTTTAAAGAGGTTATCGAACGGAGAAATGAGAGAAAAAGAGAATTGAGAAGATTGGCTGAATCATTTCTCTCTTGAAAATGCCACAGCGAGCGCATTCCCCGTAGTCCGCCGGAGGCGGACGGGGTTAGCGAGCGAACTACAATAAAATGGAATACCTTCCTTACATTTCGAAGATTCCCTGCAGCTTGCTGCAGGGAGCTTCAATTTTTCCTTTCCAACGCTGATCTTCGATACCTGCCATGAATGTGAAGCCCCGGATGTCTCCGAAAACGTGCCATACGCATATTATGTCTGAATTTTCTTAAAATTTCACATCTACCAGAATCTCTGTCCCGGCAGTGCCTGCTACTGCCGGTTCAATCGCCCCAATGGAAGTAATCACGGCCCTATTCCCGCGTTTTTTGATGAACTGCACGGCGGCCTCGATTTTGGGCCCCATGGAACCGGGGGGGAAATGACCTTCTGCCTCATATTGGGCGGCCTCCGCCAGGGTCATATGTCGCAGAAATCTCTGATCCGGTCCACCGTAGCCCAGGGCAACTCCTTCCACATCGGTAGCAATCAGGAAGACATCTACTCGAATCTCTTCGGCCAGTTTGGCACTGGCCAGATCTTTGTCAATGACCGCATCGACTCCATGAAAGGCTCGCCCCTCCCGGATGACCGGTATCCCCCCTCCCCCACAACAAATAACAATAAAATCGTTATCGACAAGACTTTTGATCTCTCGTTTTTCCACCACGGTTACCGGTTTTGGCGAGGCCACCAGGCGACGTAATCCTCCCGGAACCTCTCGGGTGGGATAGGGCAGATCTTTGGCTTGTTCCCGGCTGAGGACCGGTCCAATGGGTTTTGTGGGGTTTTGAAAGGCAGGATCCTTCTCATCCACCACTACGTAGCTAATCAAGGTGATCAAGAGCTGTTTGGTCCAAACGCCTAACTCCATGAGTGCCGTGTCCAAACTGGATTCGATCATGTAACCGATCTGCCCCTGAGTTTGTGCCACCAAGATTTCCAGGGGGAGACGGGGAACCTCAGTGCAGCTTTCCTGCTGCAACAAGAGATTACCCACCTGAGGCCCGTTTCCGTGGGTGATGATAATCTTATACTGTCGTGAGAGACTGGCAATCTGTCTGATGGGGACCTTCAGATTCTCAAACTGCTCTTCAATGCTACCCACTTGTCCCTTTCGAATCAGGGCGTTACCTCCTAGCGCGATCAAGAGGGTTTCTTTCTCTTGTTTGTCGATTGTTGCCATTTGTCTACTGTTTGCTGACTTCTGTGTTGAGCGGCTTTGCCTGACTGAGCCTCACTTTTTCAAAGCCTCCAATCTCCGTATCAGACACTCCTCCAAAGTATGACTGCCATGGTCCTGGTATTCGTAGTGCACCCGGAGCGAGGGTTTGTTTATGGACAACAACTTCGGGAGATCAATGGGGGTCGCGAAGAGCACCAGATCGCAGTCTGCATTATTGATGGTGAGTTCAAGCTCGTGCATCTGCTCCTGACTGTAACCCATGGCCGGAACCTCACCACTCAGATGAGGATATCGCTTGTAGGTTTCTCGTATTGAGCCAACGGCATAAGGCCGGGGATCGACGACATGATCCGCCTCATATCTTTTGGCCGCAATTGTCCCGGCCCCAAAAGACATGCCACCGTGAGTCAGCGTAGGACCATCCTCGACCACCAGGACACGCTTACCTTTTATTTGCTCGGGCTGATCCACCAGAATAGCCGACTCGGCCAAGACGATTTCGGCTTTGGGAGCGTAGGTAGCAATGTTTTCCCGGACGAGATCAACTTGTTCTGCCGGGGCGCTGTCTACCTTGTTAATCACCGCTATGTCAGCCATCAAAAGGTTCGTTTCTCCCGGGTAATACAACCTCTCATGGCCGGCTCGATGGGGATCAAAGATCACGATGTGGATGTCCGGATAGTAAAAAGGGGTGTCATTGTTACCACCATCCCAAACGATTATGTCCGCTTCCTTTTCAGCAACCTCAAGAATCCTGCCATAGTCAATGCCGGCATACACCACTATGCCTTGGGCGATGAGAGGCTCATACTCTTCCCGTTCCTCGATGGTACACTGATGCTTGTCTAAATCTTCGTAGGAGGAAAACCGCTGTACCACCTGTTTGGTCAGATCACCGTACGGCATCGGATGGCGCACAGCCACAACTTTTTTCCCCAGACCTCTTAGAACCCCGCAAATCTTTCGCGCGGTCTGCGATTTGCCGCACCCGGTGCGGACCGCACACACTGCCACCACAGGCTTCTGAGATCTGAGCATGGTGTAGGTAGCCCCGATCAGAATGAAATCGGCACCCTCGGCCATGGCGATGGCCGCCTTATGCATAACTTCCGTATGGGGCACATCACTGTATGAGAAGGCCACCAGGTCGACTTTGTTGTCCCTGATCAACTCAGCGAGCTGATTTTCATGGTAAATTTTGATACCGTGTGGGTACAGTGTTCCCGCAAGCTCGGCCGGATATTGTCTCCCGTCGATATCGGGAATCTGAGTGGCGGTAAAACCAATGACCTGATACCGAGGGTTGTCTCTGAAATAGATGTTAAAATTGTGGAAATCGCGCCCGGCGGCTCCCATGACGATTACGCTTTCAACCATCGTAACTCCCCACCATTGCATGTAGGAGGAATAGAAATTCAAAATCACAATAATTAAGGTTTCAGGTTTCAGTGTTCCCGCCTTCGCCTCAAGGGCTTCGGCGCGGCAAGCAGTGTTCCCCGTTGCCGCGTCGCTTCAGACGGGACCGTCGACAGATTTCAGTTTTCTTGTTTTTTCCTGACACCTGACACCCGACACCTTGAGATTTGTCCTTCGGAGTCCCCACCCTCTGGGCGGGGCCCCAGTTTGGTGCTTGGGATTTGATATTTTATGACAGTACCGGTTCGACTCTCTTCATAGCCCAGTCGATCTGCTCTCTCGTAATCACCAGGGGTGGAGCAAACCGGATGATATGCTCGTGAGTTTCTTTGCAGAGCACCCCCTTCTTCATGAGTTTTTCGCAGAAACGTCGAGCCCCGCCTGCCTCGGCACGCAACTCAACCCCTATCATCAGCCCTTTGCCGCGAACCTCTTTGATGGAATCGCTTTTGATCTTTCTCAGCTGAGACTGGAGATAATCCCCCATGGCAGCTGCATTTTCGATCATTCCTTCCTCAATCAACACTTTGAGAGCGGTGCGAGCCACCGCGCACGCCAGAGGGTTGCCGCCGAAAGTACTACCGTGGTCGCCGGGCATGAATACGCCCAGCACCTCACTATTGGATAAAACGGCTGATATCGGATAGAAGCCGCCGGAGAGCGCTTTGCCGATAACGGTGACATCGGATTCGATACCGTCATGCTCTTCTGCCAGGAGCTTGCCCGTCCGCCCCAATGCGGTCTGAATCTCATCCAGAATCAGAACAACGTTATGCTCATTACAGATGGATCTGACTTCTCTGAGGTATCCATCCGGTGGAATGATAATCCCTGCTTCTCCCTGGATCGGTTCCACCAAAAAAGCCACTGTATTCGGAGTAATCGCTTTTTCAAAGGCTGCAGCTTCTCCGAAAGGAATGATCTTGAAGCCGGGTGCAAAAGGACCAAATCCGTCCCGATACTGCTCTTCGCTACTGAAACCGATGATAGCGATGGTTCGGCCATGGAAGTTGTTCTCACAAACGATAATCTCGGCCTGGTCTTCCGGAACCCCTTTCACTTTGTAACCCCACTTGCGAACTGCCTTGATCACGGTCTCCACCGCTTCGGCCCCGCTGTTCATGGGGAGGACTTTGTGAGACCTGGTCAACTCGCAGAGCTCTTTATAGAGAAGACCCAGCTGATCGTTTCGGAAGGCGCGCGAGGTCAGCGTAAGCTTCTGAACCTGTTCAAGCATGGTTTGTTTGATTTTCGGGTGACAGTGCCCCTGGTTGACCGCTGAATATGCTGCGAGAAAGTCCAGGTATTTATTGCCTTCCACGTCCCAAACCCAGACACCCTCACCACGGGTGAGTACGACATCCAAGGGCTTGTAGTTGTGGGCACCAAATTTTTCTTCCATTTGAATGTAATGTTTTGAGTTCACCCCACCTCCCCTCCTTCTAGCTCAGGTCGCGACTTCTCAAGTGCATAATCTTCTGTCTCTTCAGGTTCAACCATTGCCTTTGCAAAAGTTTATTCTCCGCCAGCGATCCTAGATCCCACCCGAACGTTCTACTCTATCTGCTTCATGTCCTGGTTAAATCGGCTCATATGGTTTTGTGTCACCAAGCGGGCTCTTTCTGACTCGCCATGGTCAATGGTCTCTACAAGGTCACAACGGTCTTGATAATTATCTCTTAGTAACTGTTCGTCCTCAAGTAGAAAACGTTCATTAGAGCCAAGAATGTTCTCATGGATCATTTGTAAAACGGATTCATCTTTTGCTTTTGGGGGGGGCGAGCCACATTCCACACCATCCCACGCGTCCTGCCCGCACGACGCGCATGCTCCCTCGCCATGGTCCACTGTCCCTGGTCTTGAGACAAACGAAGAACACCGGACGACCTTGTGTTGTCGTTCATGGCACTTGACTTACTAGGCTCTCTGATTCTATAGTTTTTTTATCGAAAGCGAGTTCTTATCAGTTCAGTTTCAAGACGCCTACCGAGGTCATCACATTGACGTATCTTTCCTACATTGTTGGAATAATTATCGGTCCTCTTACGGGCAAGCTCACAACCAGATTGGCAACGATTCAACGATTGCTCTGGGTGCCGTGTTTTTTGCTTTTAACATCGAAAGACCAGTCACTCCCCGCACAGCTGGATCTTCGACACTCCGCCATTCCATGTGGATTACAGCACACCCTTACGGGGTAACTCAAAGCCAGGTCCTCTGGGGTCGGATTTTTACTGTTGTTTTTTGATCAAGCATGAAAAGGTTACCCACAAGAATTACACAATAAAAAGAAAAGTATTGACATATGATACGAATAAAAGATTGGAAGTTGCTATTAATAGATGAAGATGATGAAGCTCGGCAGGCCTTGTCCGCTTTTTTGGCTGACGCTGACTATAGTGTACTGACTGTTGCGGATGGGGAAAGCGGTATCGAGCTATGTCGTGAACAATCTCCTCAGATTATTATCACTGAGATTAACCTGCCAGGCATTGACGGGATTGAGGTTTTGAAGACCATAAAGAAGGCATATCCATATAGCGAGGTGATTGTGACCAGCGCTCATAATGAAATCGAAAACGCATTGAAATCTTTTCGACTTGATGCTGCCGACTTTATTACGAAACCCATAAACGAAGATACTCTCATGGCGGCACTGGAGCGAGCAAAAAAGCGCTACAACAACCAGAGAAAGCTGCAAGATTATACCGTCTTTTTGGAAGAAAGGTGGATGGACACATCGGAAGAACTGGCGAAGATTTTCAGTTTCCAAGAAAGACTCATCGAAAGCTCGATTGATGGCATTATTGGGTGTGATTACGATAGGAAGATCATCATCTTTAACAACAGCATGGAAGAAATGCTTGGTTATTCTAAAGATATGGTGTCCGGCAAGATGTTTTTTTATCAACTGTTTTCATCTCGGGAGTGGGAAAGGTTTCAGGATCAGTTGTATAGCGAAGAATTAGGCGGAGAGGATAAACTGTTTCTTTCTGAATCTATCCTAATTTCCAAAAAAGGGGAAAAGATTCCTGTGCGGCTTTCGGCACAGGTCCTTTTACAGGAAAATGAAGAAATTGGTTTGGTAGCATTTTTTCGGGATCTGAGAAAAGTCAAACGGCTGAAACAACAGTTTCTGGACCAGGCTCAATATCTTCACCAGGACAAGATGATTTCTTTAGGGAAACTGGCTGCCAGTGTTGTTCATGAGCTTAATAATCCCCTTACCGGTATTCTTAACTATGTTCGGCTTATGATCAAAATTTTGGGCCGAGGTTCTTTATCAACAGAACAAATACACAAGTTCCAGAGGTATCTTGATCTCGTGGGGAGTGAAGTCAGCCGGAGTTCTGACATTGTCTCTAACCTTCTCGCCTTTTCAAGAAAACCCAGGATGGAATTCAGCGAAGTAAATATAGATGATCTCTTGGAGAAGAGCATACTGCTGTGCAAATACAAACTAACCCTCCAGAATATTCAAATCAAAACGAATCTGTATCCTAAGATTCCAACGGTATTCGGAGATTTTAATCAACTACAGCAATGCCTTCTCAATCTCATTTTCAATGCTGCTGATGCTATGCCGGATGGTGGAAGTCTCACCGTGGCCAGTTCTTTTTTTCCGCACAAAGGTTTGGTTGAAATAAAAGTTACTGATACTGGTCGTGGCATTTCCAGAGAAGATCTCTCGAAGGTTTTTGATCCATTTTTCAGCACGAAAGAGGAGGGTAAAGGTCTCGGCCTAGGCCTTTCCGTGGTTCATGCGATTATTGACCGACACAAAGGAACGATCAGCGCAGAAAGTACGCCGGGCAAGGGCACTGTGTTTACTATAACACTGCCCGTTAAAGGAAAAGTTAGCTAAATTCCTAGAATTTTCGGACTATTTTACCATCTAAGCCAAACAGAGATTTGCCCGCTTTACATAGAAGTAGTATTTCTGCATACGGTGGAAAAGAAATCGCATCGCAACCATTTTTCTCTTTGACAGAAGCTTACCATTGGGCGTAGCATTGTCTTAGCATGCATCTCCCTCTGACTTTTCCAGACACAGTAAAAATGCGGGGGTCAAATGAGCCTTAAATTGTGCCCTCCAATCTCCCGGTGAAAATTCTCTGTTTCATTGGGAGTCTAAAATTGAAGCTCCCTGCAGTCCGCCTACGGCGGGCAGGGAAGCTTCGAAATGTAAGGAAGTGATTCCATTTTATTGTAGTTCGCTCGCTAACCCCGTCCGCCTCCGGCGGACTAGGGGGAATGCGCTCGCTGGAGCATTTTCAGGCTGATGGTGAGTTCGGGATCCAAACCGGCTGTGACCGTTCGCTCGCAAAGCCTTCTCGATAGTACTTTCTACTACCGCGATTTTCTCACGCCTTTCAATTGAACCTGTCCTGAACGCGTCATTTCCGGCTCTACCTGGTTTGAAATTTGGTTCGGACGTAGCTTCTTTCTCCCTGAAGCTTCATCTCTCGCCTACAGTTCATTTTCGACATCAGGTTGTAAACCGTATCACCTATCAATGTCTCCCAGAGAGTTTGGAAGCAATCCGCCGGGCTCACGAGAGGACAACGTGATGAAAGGAGAACATGATGAAGAGAAAAGATAAGTATCTACTTCGGGTAACCAAAATAGAAGAGCTTCAGGTTCATGACACCCCTGGTCACACCCTGACGCTCACTGAGATGGAGGGGGAGCCCATTGAATATGAACCGGGCTTGGCCGGTGAGTTTGTCACCCGCCGAAGTGTTACCTTCCACGACCGGACGAGGGGTTCTGGTCCTATGGAAGGGTATGTTATGGCCTACTTCCAAGAGGGATCCGCGTACAGTCGCTTCGAAGGCGAGCGCGATGGCAAGACAAAAGTCAGCTCCGGGACCTGGAAGATCTATCACTCCACAGGGAAACTGGCTGACATCAAAGGCGAAGGAACTTTCAGGGTTACCGCGGCAGAGCGCTGGAACGAGTACATCCTTGAATTAGAGGGAGAATATGAGGCCGCCTGAAGTGGGCCGGACCTCATCTTATTGCCATGCGCTTTGCTGTAAGATGAAAAAATGAGGATATTATCAGTAAGGAGGTTTTGTTATGGTCAAGAGATTCCTCCTCGGCATTGACGATTCGCAGTACACCTTTGAAGCCCTGGAAAACCTGGCCGGTCTTTTTCTGAAAACCGATGTTCATTTTCAGCTATTTCTCGTTGTGACTGAGAGTCACCTCCCGGCCCCTCCTCCAACCTCAAGCGAGATTACCGATTGGCAAGAGGTTCAGAAGAGGCGGGCCCAACAAATCCTTGACAAGGGTGTCAGTTCACTGCTCCAGATGGGATACCAACGCTCACGCGTCAGCACGGAGACGAGACTGCAAAGCGTGAATGCTGCTCAGGATATCTTGAATGCCGGCAACAGTGAAGAAATCATAGGCATCGTCTTGGCCCGTAAACAGCAGTCAGGACTCAAACGCTTGCTACCGGACACTACTACTGCCAATATTTTTCAATATGCCGCCATGCAGCCTGTATGGGCAATCGGCAACCTCCCACTCAACCCCCCCCATGTTCTTGCAGCAGTAGATGAATCTGACTACGCTGACCGTATCGCTACTCACTTGGCCGAGACCCTGGGACCGCTCCCGGATGTTCGGATTACTTTCCTTAATGTGATGCCAGCCAAACCGCCGGCCTATTGGGACAACGGCCACATTTTGGACAAGGAAGAGCGGGGGGAGCGCAAGGGGGAAGTAAAAAAATGGCAGTGGACCTATGAAGAGAGAATAGGAGGTATTTTTGCCAAGGCACGAGGAGTTCTTACCAAATCGGGCGTCGCCGAGGAGCGGATCACCACAAAGATGCAAACTCAAAGGAGTGGCCCTGCGCGGGACATACTCGCTGAAGTAAGCCGAGGTGGCTACAACATGCTGGCCCTCGGTAGACGTGGCGCTGGTAACAGCCAGATGGATCCAGGAAGCCGCGCCTCGAAGATTATTCGGAGTGCTCGCGGTTGCACAATAATGCTGGTGAACTAAAAAGAACGGCTCAAGGCTCAAGGTACGGGGCACAAGGCCTGGGGCAGCGAGCAGAGGGTAACTGGCAGCAGGCAGCGAATACTAGGCACTAAGAACTAGACACTAGGCACAGAGGGCAGAGGACAGACGACGGAGGACAACAAGCTCTATGCTCCATGCTCCATGCTCCATGCCCTAAACCTTACGCCTTTTACCTCTTTGGCCGCTGACCTTCACCTAGAGACTAGGTTTTCGAGTTGAGAAAACAAGCGAATCGGGGATTCGGTGGAAGGAGAAGACTATGGAACGGAAGAAACGCAAGGATAAATATCTCCTTAGGGTGACTAAAGTAGCATCGCTTCAGGTGCACGACAAGCCTGGCCACACGCTGACGCTGACAGAGATGGAGGGCGAACCACTAGAACTCACCGAAGGGGTGGCCGGCGAGTTTGTCTCCCGCCGAAGCGTCACGTTCCACGACCGCATTAAAGGCTCTGGGCCTATGAAGGGTTATGTCCAGGCCACCTTCAAGCATGGTGCAGTGCAGAGCCGCTTTGAAGGCCACCGTGACTCCACCACTAAAATTAGCGCGGGCACCTGGCAAACGTACAACGGCATAGGTATCCTGGCGAATATAAAGGGAGGGGGTACTTTCAAAATCACACCAGGTAATAGACGGGGCGAGTTTATTCTTGAGCTGGAAGCAGAATATGAGATTTGATTGGGCCTAGAGATCTTAGATTGTAGAATGTTGATTTCAGATGTGAAACTCAGAACTTCACCTTAAGGTTAACACACCTGATCTGCAGGTGGAAAGGAGCGAGGCTATGTCAGTAGGCACCTACAAAATCATTGAGTTGGTGGGATCAAGTCCTGTTTCTTGGGAAGAGGCAGCCAAAAATGCGGTGAAGACTGCGAGCAAGACCCTCAGGGATTTAAGAATCGCCGAAGTGAAAGAATTGGACCTCAAAATTGAGGAAGGCAAAGTTGTCGCCTACAGAGCAAGGCTGCATTTATCCTTCAAATATTCGGAAAAGGAATAGCCAAGTAAGGAGGCAACAAATACGGTGGAAGACCGACGATTTTAGATTTTAGAATGCAGAATGCAGATTTAAGAGTTCAAAACCTCCCGGTAAGGAATTCATGCTGCCTCAATCTGCAATCTACAATCTTCAATCCTAAATCAGTTTATAAGGGATTGCGCATGGATCGTTTAGAGGCTGTCCATCTGTTAGAGAGTTGTGCTTTTTTTAAGGGGTTTCAAGAAGATCACCTTCAGGAAATTACCAATTTGTTTCGGGTTGAAGCCTATGCCCCCAGAGATTACATTTTTCGGCAAGGTGATGTGGGAGATCGGATCTATATTGTTGCTGAAGGACATGTCTTTTTGGAAAGATCCTTGGATCTAGGCACCCGCAAGGGATCTGTCGTTATAGGAGTGCTCGGTAAGGGCAAAGTTTTTGGCTGCTGGTCCACGCTTCTCAATGAAACGCATACCCTCATGTCCACGGCCGTCTGTCGAAAACCTACAAAAGTCTTGGTCATAGAGGGTTCGGATCTGAGACAGATGATGCTTGATAACAATGAGCTTGGATTTAATGTCTTGGAAAGGCTCTGTTTCCTTCTTCGAGATAGGCTAAAGGGAGCATATCAAGCCATGGAAGAAATCTGACTACTAGCCCAAATAATTCATGACAATGCTACAGCGAGCGCATTGCCCGTAGCGACACGACTTGAGCGACACGACTTGAGCTCGTCGACAAGTCTCGTCGACAAGTCTCGTCGACGGGTCTTGCTGCAGGGAGCTTCAATTACCCGGGCTAGCGGTGCATGGATTCAGCCATGGTTACCACTCGATCACCCAGAAGATTACTGTACGACCCCAGTTCGTTATCATACCAGCCGTAGACAACTGCTTTGGTGATTGGCACCTCCACCCGTGTTTCTGGTATCTTTTCCAATACTTCCATTGGAATTAGTTGAGAGAGGTCGACTGCAACCCTCGCCGTCCTGGTGTGTGTCACTTGACCCTCGATGGTGGCGGCTACCCGGTAGAGGCCGATAATATCATTTGAGACGTTCTGCTCTTCGGTGAAGTGCAAGTAACCTTTTGTCATTTGAGCTGAGTAGCGGCGGTAAATGTTGTTGATCTGCTCCCGGTCCACCCAGGGTTTATCGGGCACTTCCTGAAAACTGATTACCAAGATAATGAGCGACCCGGTGTTCACGGGAATCCGTACCGACTCTGCAATGAATGGAATCTGCCCCATTTCGGGAAGCACTTGTGCCAGGGCCTGAGCCGCCCCTGTGGAAGTGAGGATGATGTTGTTGAATATGCTCCTGTTTTTCCTGAGGTCTGTGGCCCCCGGTTTCGGCAAATGATCAAGCACCTGCTGAGAAGCGGTACTGGCGTGTACTGTTGCCATAGAGACTGAGAGGAAACGTTTTGGCCCAAAGCTGTCGATGAGAGGCTTGAGCATGAAGGCGAGGCAGGTGGTTGTGCACGAGGCATGACTGACGATGGCGTGCCGGGTGGGATCGTAATCGATCTCATTAATACCCATGATGGTCGTGACTGCATCGTCGGGCATACTGCTGGACTTGTCAGAGATTTTGAACGGAGCTGATAACACAACCTTTCTGGCCCCCGCGGCCAAATGTCCTCGCAGCGAGCCGTCATCGTGGTCAGCCGGCAGCGTCGGATCCCTGAAACGGCCGGTGGCGTCCAGTGCCAGTTCCACACCGTGGTCCAGCCAGTTGATATCTCGTGGATTCCGGTGGTGGCGAAGGATAGTGACAGGCATCCCATTGATCACCATTCGGCCCCTTTTCTCGTCCAGGTCCTCGATGACCCTGCCGGCCCTGCACCCATAGAGATAGTTGTGGAGAGCTCCATACACTGAGTCTTTTTCAATGAACAAGGCAATGTCTTCCAGACTGGTGCCGGCCTCCCGGCCGATGTTTACCACCACCTCGGCAAAATAGCGTCGTTCTACCTGATGCCAGAGGCTCAACTTTCCGATCCGCCCCAGGCCGTTAATACCTAATTTCATGGGAGAGGGCTCCGAAACTATTTCAACAGTTGGCCGCGAACTCATTACACTTTCCCTCCACGTCTACCCTAACGTTGGTTAGCCAAATTTTTTGTACGGACTACTGCCACATTTCCACAGTTTTGATATCGTATCGGCCATGGTAAACAGCCCCACTACGGCCATCGATGCTCAAAAAATCTCCCGCCCGTATCTCATGACCACCTATACGGCAACAAGACTCACTCTCCCACACTTGCAGCTCGGCACAGCCCACCACACACGTCTTTTCTAGCTGGTAAGCGACAATTGCCGCATGGGAAGCCGCACCCCCCCGAGCGCTGAGAATGGCATCTGCTGCCGAGATCTCGGTTATGTCGTCAGGCACGGTATCAGACCGTATCAGAATTAAAGGGTCGTTCGGATGCTGCTGGCGATAGTGCTCAATCTCTTCCAGGTCAAAAACCGCTCGCCCGCTCAAGGCACCTCCGCTCACCCCGATGCCGTTGCCCAGGTAGGCCTTGTCTTGCCCGAGGCTCGGGGCAAAGACCGAGTAACTCCGCCTGGTGCGAAGTGCCATGTCCCTCGACTGTAATATGAACAGACCCTCCTCAGTATCACTTTGGATGGTGAATTCAATCTCTTGGGGTCCCCAGCCCTGCTTGTAGATGAGTTTCTCAGCAATTTTGTTGAGCCTGGCAAAGAGTTGTGGAAAGAGACTTTCAAAAGAAATCTGCTCTTTCCGTCCGTTTTCCCGCCTCTGCTCCTCTGAAAGCGGCAGGGTCTGCACCAACCCTCCCACCACATCTTCTCCTTGGTTGCCGAGGGTGAAATCACCCCACAGACTAATGCGGTCATCTGGGTTTTTTGGATTGTGCGTAAAGGCAACGCCCGATCCTGAATCAGTGTCAAGGTTACCATAGATCATGGCCTGGACGGTTACTGCAGTACCCCAATTGTCCGAAATACCCATAATTTCTCTATATTTTCTGGCCTTCTGACTATACCACGACCGCATCACTTGATATATTGCGATCTGCAGTTGCTCGTCAGGATTGTCTGGAACAGACACACCTCGTTCCTCCAGGGTCTGTCGATAGGCCCTCACCACCTCGCGAATCTCCTCAGTGCTGAACTCCCGCTTCAGCAACCGATGGTAACGCGCCTTATAGTCCTGCATGATGGCGTCAAACACATCACGCTCTATGTCAAAGGACATGCCCCAGGACTGAAGAAAGCGCCGATAGCAATCCCAGGCAAACCAAGGCTCACCAGTCTCTTGGATGAGTCCTTCAACAATGTCTTCGTTAATTCCCACATTCAAGAAGGTAATCATCATTCCAGGCATCGATATGGCAGCACCACTGCGCACAGACAGGAGCAGTGGTCTGGAAGGAGAGCCGAAAACACCTCCGGTGGCTGCTTCAAGGTAGGTCTTCTGCTCGTTCACTCGGTGCAGGAAGTCCTCGTTTGAGGCACAGTAATCGCTGCAGACCTGCTGGCAACGAAAAAACTCAGTGGTAACGATAAAACCGGGTGGTACAGGAATGCCTTGATCTGCCAGGAGTACAAGGTTATATCCCTTGTTTCCCAAGTGTATGAGATCGTGGGTCGCAGGATTCAACTCGTGAATGGGAGAGATCGCTTGGTGGGGATCATAGCTCATTAAAAGGTCCAGGTGGCTGGAGGACAGTTCCTCTCTTTGTACGTTCAGAGTGTTGAGAATGCGACTGACAAAGGTGTCGAGGCTTTGGAGGCCCAAGGTCCCCGCCACCTGATTTCTCAAAAAGGTTTCCGAGACCTTACTGATGAATGCTGCTTGGGATTGATTCTTCTTGCCTCGCTGACATTTTGCCAGTACTTGATCAGGCCCGAGTTGGCCTATAATCAGCTGCAGGTTGTCCTGATGGGAATTGTAATAGTAGCGGTTGATGATTTCCTTGATGGCCTCGGAAAATCCTTTGAAGATATCAATGTACTGGGAGTAACTGAAGCGCCTGATCTCTATTGCCTGGCTGAGAAGCTCCAGCTGTTTGTTCAAGCGTTCGGAAATGATGCCATCGATCTCCAGGGCTCGAACAAAGAAGGCCAGATATTTGCTAATTTGCACAATGGTTGCTCGGGTGATGATACGCAAATTCATGGTGGCGACCAACTCCTCAAACAGGGCGTTGGCCAGGTTTTCCAAGCGGAAGCTGAGGCCCAAGGCATCAAATTTAGGCTCGTGATAAGAGCCATACATTGAGGGTATGTTCGCCGCGATGTGGCGTTTATGATAAATGTTTTCCAGCCCAACAGACTCCTGCTCGGAAAGAATAATGTCTTTGAGACCTTGGAGGTAGCTGAGGATGGCGTCGAGCCTGGCGGAGATGTCGGTTTCCTCCAGCCCCTTGAGCAAACGGTCCGGGCTGGGCATGCCTATCCGCTCGCCCCGCTCCAAGTGACTGCCGATCTCGCTCACACTCAACTGGTATTTTTGGGCCAGCAGCTGGTGAAATCGAATAATCAACAGGGCCCGCCTCTTTTCCTGTGCAGAAACCTGGGAGATTCTTGCAATCTGTTTTTCAACTCGGGCGATGTCCAGTTCCACCAACTCTTTTTCATCTGCCACCTTGTTTGCTTTGAAGAGAAATTGAAAGATCTTCTGTATATCATCAAAGTATGGACCACTGGCGGCAACCCGCTGGAAAACTTCTTCGGGCAAGAAAGGTTGCAGCAATGAACTGTCGCCGGTGCGCCAGAACCGTATGATGTGTTGGATAAAGTCAAGGAGGAGGGGGTTGCTTTCCACATGGCTTTGCTTGCGAATAAAGTGGATCAAGCGATCCTTGCGACGGCTCAGCTCGTCGATCTCAGTGGATACATCGCGCAACACACCTTCGGCTCCGATTTCGTTGAAGTAAACCGGGAAAATCTTGGCCAGTTGCTTTACCAGGCTATAAACCGGGCGAATCGGGCTGTTGAGCAGGCGGCTCACGTCTTTTTGAAAAAGATCAGTATCCTGGACATGGACTCCCCCAAGGGACAGGTTGACCAGGAGGGCCGACAACAGCCGGGTGTTTCGCTTGGGGTCTTGCTCCACCAAATCAAGCCAGACGCGAATATTGCGAAGATGAGCAGGGTTGAACTGGACCTGCCATTCATCACTGACCCCACCTATGTGGGGGAGCTCGAAGCCAAGTGAAATAGCTGAGTCAAGAAAATGGTTGATGAGAGTGGGATTCCTGGTCTTAAAGAGCTCCCTGCCAAGAGTTTGCACGCATGATAAACCACTCAGGGGATAGAGTTTCTTACTCTGTTTCAGCACCTCAAAAGTGCGGGTTAGGAAGGATAGCAAAGCGTCGGGTGATTCCTCACGAATGATCTGGGCCAGGGTGCGATCAATCTCTCTAAAAGCCTCTTCGTGAATGCTTTCGAGTCCTCCGGTCTCCATGATCTTGTAGAGCACCAGCACCTTGAGGTACGGGTTATCGCGACCGAGCAGACCTGGCAGTTTTCTATATTCGTCTACGATGTCCCGAAAGTCGGGGAGCTCAGTCAGACTT
>JAJDNL010000105.1 GCA_022340745.1 Deltaproteobacteria bacterium | reverse complement strand
AGCCGGCAAGGGCCCATGGAGCAGTGCTTGCAGCAGGCAGAGTCCGCGCCAATGGGGCAGGCCTTCATCTCTGCCGCCCGATGAAAAGCGGTCTCTACTCCGTCTTCCGCTGCCTTGCGCAGCATCTGTTGGGTGGCTTTGCATGCAGTTGCCTGAGCAACCTGCAACTCCTTCTTCTTTTTCTCTTTTACCTCTTCTGCCATGGCTCACCTCCTTGTTTGGATACGGAGAATCTCTTCCGGTCCGCCATCGTTTTGCGGGATTTTGCTTTGTTTAATGGTATTCGTGAGTGCCCAGAACTACAGGTATTTGAAATTTGCTCTCCAGTATCTGGGCAAACTGCTCTGCGCTGCTGTGGGGACAGTCGGGCTTTGCATTCACCAAGCACGAACTAAGGTGAATTACATCCGGTTTCATCTCAGACATTTTCATGGCGACCCCAGCGTTGGCAGTCAGGCTACGTCCAGGACACTCGCAGGTGACAAAGGCGATCACTTGAGACGGGTCATCGAATTTTCCCTCCCCCAAAGCGGCAGCCTTAAGACACCGCCACTCTCCGGCACAGCCGTAACCGCTATCCATGTAAGCTCCACAGCCCACAACCATGACTTTCTTCATAGCGAATCCCCCCTCACATTCTTAGTTGGTTGTTCTTCTTTCTACAAAACCATGTTGACAATCGTTTTGTCAAGTGAAATGTTATACAAGCATACAGGTAGAGTTAACTTATTGGTTTATATGTTATCTGCTCAAATGGATTTCAGAATGAACTGGTTGAAATCTAGCGAAAACTTGCCGGGACTTACCTGCTCTGATCTAGGGTCAGGGGACAGGTCACCACTATTCCACCGAGTCTGAAGTGACGAAAGATAAGAGGGAAAAAGATTGGTGAGCAAACCACGAGCAGATATATATCTGATTCGTTTTGCAAAAGATGACAGCTTCAACTATAATGAGTTTGTACGTTTTTGAACAATCACAGCCCCCTCTAATTATTTTTGCCAATCTTTAGAGCGGTTGAGTGCCAGGGTTTCATTGCTTCGCCACCTTCCCCGATCATGTCCTGGTAAGCAGCAGGCAAGGGAGGGTGGTTTTTCTGAACCTTGCTGCCGAAGATCTACTCGGTTTTTCATTGTTGGCCTTGGAGTCCACTCTCTCCTGAAGCCGGAGCACATTCATCTGGCCCAATAGAATCTATCTCGAGTGCGTGTCATGAGACGGAAACTGCCATTGGTTCTGATAAATCGGAAGCTGAGTGTCAAGCTCTTCCTGGCTGTGACCATGGTCATTGGCCTTGTCATGCTGGCCTTTGCCCTGATGAATACACAATATGAGAAAAAGATCCTCATCAGCCTATTTCTGTGCCTCTCAGCCGGCCTTTATTGCTGCCTGCATTTCCTTGTGCTCAGACCGGTAAGACGTTTGGCCGAGATGGCCAATCAGATTGACCACGGCGATGATAATGGGCGAGTCTCTGTTGGCAGTGAGGATGAACTGGGACAGTTAGCCGTGAGCCTCAATGAATTGAGCCACAAGCTGAAAGCGCGCACTACGGACTTGCTTAAGAAGCGCGCGGCCTATCAGGCCTTGATCAGCAGCGTCAGCAACTATGTTGTGGCGATCAACCGCAATTTTGAAATCATTATGGTCAACGAGCGCTTTCAGAGTGAGTTTGGTATGCACTCGGAAGGCATCTGCTACCGAGATTGGAAGAATCGTTCCAGCAAATGTGAGAATTGTCCGGTGGAGAGGAGTTTTCTGGATGGAGAAATCCATACCAGTGAGGAGACTGTTGTTTTTAAAGATGGCCGGCAGGGGCAGATGGAAGTGCGAGCCACCCCCGTGAAAAACGAACAGGGTGAAGTAATCTATGTGCTGGAGGCAGCCACCGACATTACCGAAAAGAGGAAATTGGAACAGGAAATAGGCCCAGGGACGGGCTCGCTGGAAGAGCGGGTGGCCGAGCGGCTCAAGCACCTGCAAGCATCCGAAGAGAAATATCGCACCATGTTCGAGCGCTGCCAGGATATGATCTGGTTCACCGATCCCCAGGGGAAGATGGTGGATATCAACCCGTGTGGGGTTGACATGCTCGGGTATCGGAGCAAGGGTGAACTACTCGCGGTTGATTCCTTAAGCGAGCTTTTGGAAGACCCCGGTGAACTGGCGCGCTTTCGCCGGCAGTTGCTGGAAAATGGGATGGTGAAAGACTTGGTGACTCGCTATAAGACCAAACAGGGTAACGCTTTGGATATTTCGCTCTCAGCGAATTTGATCAGCGATGAGAATGGTCAGATCATTGGCTATGAGGGCATTGCGCGCGACATCACCCGGCAAGAGCAGATGATTGACGAGATGCGCCGCAACAGTGAGCAGCTTTCTGCCTTGAACCGAATTTCTCTGACGGTAAGCAGTTCACTCCAGGTGGAGGAAGTCCTGGCCAATACCATCGATCTCATTATTGGTGTGCTTCAGGTGGGCAGTGTTCGGGTCTATTTCCTGGCTGAAGGAGGTGAGCATCTTTACCTTGCTGCAGCCCGCGGCTTGTCACGTGAATTTGTCGAAAACCCACTTGTGCAGCGGAGAGCCCTTGGAGAAGGACTGCTGGGGGACGTGGCCCTGCGAGGCGAGACGGTGATCGCGGAAGATACCAGCCAAGTGGGAGCCCTCTACCGGGAGGCGGTGCAAAAGGAGGGGTTACAGTCAGTGGCGTACATTCCTCTTCGTTCCAAGGGGCGCACCGTGGGTGTTCTTAGTGCATCCAGTCATTTCAGTGAGAAATTTTCCAGCCAACAGATAGAATTCCTCACCTCCATCGGCAACCAGATTGGCATGGCCGTGGAGAATGCCAATCTCTACGAAAAAACCCGGAAAGCGCTAGAAGATGTAAGCGCGGCCCAGGAGCAAGTGATGCGCACCGAGAAATTGGCTTCCCTGGGCAAGCTGGCGGCAACCATCGCGCACGAGATCAACAATCCCATTGCAGTGGTCCTAACCTACATCAGATTGATGCTGAAATTGATCGGGCGGCAGCACTTCACCCCGGAACGGCTGGAGGACATCAACCGCTACCTGGCCACCATGGAAGCAGAGACGAGTCGCTGCGGCGAGATTGTCAAGAACCTGTTGGCCTTTGCCCGTCAGTCCCACATTGATATGAAAGCAAATTCGATCAGGAAGATTATCGACAGGACTTTGCCGCTCGTCTCACATGATCTAGAACTGCGGGGCATAAGGCTGGTAAAAAAGCTGGAAGAGCACATACCTGACGTCCAATGTGATTTCAAGCAGATTCAGCAGGTGGTTCTCAATGTTCTGAGCAATGCTGCCGAGGCGATGACCGAAGGAGGCGCCCTGATTTTGCAAGTCTGCCGGGCGGCAAAAGAGGACTATGTGGAGATGATTGTCACCGACACCGGCTGTGGTATTCCCCCTGAAAACATGAAGGATATATTTGAACCCTTTTTCACCACCAAAGAACAAGGGAAAGGGGTTGGTCTGGGGCTAGCCGTGGTATACGGCATTGTCGCCCGACACCATGGGACGGTAGAGGTGGAAAGCCCGCCTGTGGGCGAGGAAAGCGGTAGCCGATTTCGCATCCGCTTGCCTATTGCTGTTGAGATTGGGGAGGCTGACGAGCCAGGAGGGGACAGCCAGATCTCGCAGCAACTCTGATATGAGCGCTATGGTGAGTGGGTAAATCTTCTATGCAGGTGTCCGGCATGAGAGATACAATTGATAACGAACAGGATCGGAGGTTGCTGGATGAGCAAAAAGATCCACATTCTTGTCGTTGATGACGAGACTGCCATGAGGGAGTGCCTCCGGGATTGGCTTCTGGAGGACGGCTATGAAGTGGGGCTGGCGGCTAGCGGCCCTGAGGCTATTGCCATGGCCAGGGATTATCCTTGGCATGTGGTGCTCTTGGATCTCAAAATGCCCGGCATGGACGGTCTCCAGACTCTGGCAGAATTGCGCCAGGTGGCTCCCAACGCCGAGGTGGTGATGATGACCGCCTATGCCACAGTGGATACTGCGGTGCAGGCCATGAAGAGTGGTGCTTTCGACTACCTGGTAAAACCCTTTGATCCTGAGGAGGTGGAGCTGCTCATCAAGAAGGTTGTCTCCCACCAGGAACTGGTGCTGGAAAACATTCTGCTTCGGCGGAGGCTAGAGGAGCGGGAAGAGTTTGATGAGATTATTGGGCAAAGTCAACCCATGCTGGATCTCTTTGAGACGCTCTCCCGGGTGGCTCCAGCGGATTCCACCGTGTTGATTACCGGGGAGAGCGGCACCGGCAAGGAACTGGTGGCCCGGGCCATTCACGGAAACAGCCCCCGCTGTTATCATCCTTTTATTACCGTAAGTTGTGGCGCTCTGCCCGACTCACTTTTAGAAAGCGAATTGTTTGGTCATGAGAAAGGGGCCTTTACCGGCGCCGACCAAATCCGCAAGGGCCGAATAGAGATGGCCAATGGTGGTACTCTCTTTCTGGACGAGATAGGTGAGATAAGCGCTAAAACCCAAGTGGATCTGTTGCGGGTGCTCCAGGAGAAGAAGATCCAGCGCCTTGGGAGCGAAGAGGAGATTCCGGTTGAAGTTCGAATCCTGGCTGCCACTAATCGGGATCTGCTCAAGGCCATAGGTGAACAACGCTTCAGGGAAGACCTATACTACCGGCTCAACGTGATCTCCATTCATCTGCCCCCTCTGCGCCAGCGAAAAGAAGACATCCCTATCCTGGCCGAGAGTTTCATCCGCAAGTTCTGCCTGGAGATGAACAAGGACCTGGTTACAATCGGGCCGGAGGCCATGCAATTACTGACAAGCTACCACTGGCCCGGAAATGTTCGGGAGTTGGAAAATATCATCGAGAGAGCCCTGGTTATCGGTACTGGCAAGGCCATAGTACCCGGCGATCTTCCTTTCGGCCAGGGGCAGATTCAGGAGGCGGAGATGCCTGAATCGATCCAGGAGATGGAGCGACTGCATATCAAGCGCATTTTGAACAATACAGCGTGGAACATCAGTCAGAGCGCCCGTCGTTTAGGGATCGACCGCCAGACACTCTATAACAAAATGCAGAAATACGGCCTCAGCCGTGATAAATAGCAGAAATTGGGAATGAGCATTCGCACGGATCACCCACCAGGCGTGATCATCCACCCACTTGGCCCGGTACCTGCGAGCATCCTCCAGCATCTGGCCATCAGTGTGCAGGATCGCTGTCAAATATCTTGCCTGGTGGGTGAATCCATGGAAAATCCGGGTTACGCTCAAGATCCTGAACGGGAACAGTACAGCTGCAAACGCATTTTGCAGCAGTTGCACCGTTGCTGCACGCCGCACTCCTGGCAGGTCCTGGCTGTAACCGAGATAGATCTCTTTGTACCCATCCTCAAATACGTTTTTGGCGCCGCCCAGATGGAAGGCAGATGTGCAGTCATCTCGCTCCATCGGCTTCGCCCCCAGTTTTACGGCGACGAGGAAGATGAGCAACTCCTTTTGGAGCGCTTGGTAAAAACGGCTCTTCACGAACTCGGTCACTCCCTTGGACTTACCCACTGTCGGCGGCGAACCTGTGTGATGTACTCCTCCACTCGCATTGATGATACTGATGCCAAAATGGCTGATTTCTGCCCTACCTGCCGGGAACTTTTCCGCTGGCGTCTGCAAGGAACAGGCTAGCCCTAGCCCACAAGCTTCCAGTTGTGCCGAGATTTTCGACAATACGCCTAAATTCTCGACAGTAGCAATATTACATAATTATATCAGGATATTAAGAGGATATTGCGGCGATGGCTCCTGACAAAAGTGTCGAAGAATCCATCAATTCAAGCCAAAGAGCTGACAGGGTTGTTGTTGGTATAAATTGAATAATTGCAGTATTATTAATATGTTACTGGAAATATTTGTTGTTGGCATACTGTTTGCTCTGAAGGGATAGCGAAATGAGAAAATAATCCATACAGGAGGAGGATATCATGGCTGAAGCGAGCAAGAAAAAATCCTTTAAGGTGGTTCCGCCAGGCAAAAAGAAGTGTATCTGGATGGAGGCCGGTGTGGTTTCTTACAAACTGTGCGACCATAACTTTGATTGTCAGACCTGCTCGTACGACCAGGGCATGCAGCTCAAGGTAGCCCGTCAGCGGGCCTCTCTAACTGCCGTCCCGGTGGCCCAGCCCCTTCCAGATGAGTTTACCCCCACCTGGGTGGAGAAGGAAATGCAGTTGCCGGCCCACAGGCGCAGGTGTCGCTATATGCTCACCGGGGAAGTGGATCGAAAAATCTGTGCGAATGCCTATGAATGCGGCAACTGTGCGTTCGATCAGATGATGCAGGACCGGCAGCAGCCTTCACAGCTTCCCGTTCAGGCACACGCCTCTGTTGGTGGTTTCGAGCTTGCCGAGGGAGTTTACTATCATGATGGCCACACATGGGCTCGGCCGGAGTATGGCGGTCGCGTCCGTGTCGGTCTGGATGACTTTGCCCGCAAACTTGTAGGGCGGCTGCGTCAGCTTAGTATCCCCGAGGTGGGGCAGGCAGTAAAACAGGGTGAGGCCGCCATGGAACTGCAGCGCAACGGCTCACGGGTTAGGGCTTTGGCGCCGGTAGACGGCATCGTCACGCACGTCAACTACGAGGTATTGAACAATCCAAGTTTGATTCAAGAATCTCCGTACGAGGGGGGCTGGCTCTTCATCATTGAGCCTACCAGACTGCGAAAGAATCTGAAGAACCTCTACTTCGGCGAGGAGGCCCAGAGCTATCTGGAAGAAGAGCGGGAACGACTCTTTGCACGTGTTCATGAGGATGACCGAATCGCCGCTGATGGTGGTCCGTCCATGGATGACATTACGGCGGATCTCAAGGATGAGGATTGGTCAACATTGGTGAAGGAGTTTCTCAGAAGCTGACACCGAGGACTTCGAATCTCAAGATTTTGCTAAACTCTCCCGGACCCGCAACCGGGAGAGTTTTTTTTGTGATGAATCTTTCCACTCTGACTTTTCACCTGCAGAGCATGACCAGTATAGAATAACAGCCCCCAACCTTGACCTTCTTCATAGCGAACTTCCTGCACATTTCCATTTGATTTGTTAGGCGAGATGGAAGCAGTAGCGTGCAGGTTATGTTAACTACTATCCATCCGGAAACTCTATTTTCCCTCAACCTGTCCGCCATCGAGAGCCTGCTGGCTCAGGGGAAGCGGGCGGGGGGAGGGGGAATAAACCTGCAACATCTCATGGCCTTCAAGAAAAGAACCTGACCTTAATGTGATAGCGATTATCAAGATAGTATGGTTTGTCTTTTGGGCGAGAGGGCTATTTTTGTTTTTTTTTGCAAAAAATCATGGCCTGTACTATAATATTTGTGCATTTTTTAACAAATATGGACTGCTCTCGGCGGTGTATACTGGATTCACCGAGCCCGGCTGTTACCGTTTCTTCTCAGCTAAGATATTTTTTGCCTTCTGGGGAAGGACAAGAACGTGAGTATTGACTCAAGGATTGATGACACTCCGGCCATCTCCTCTCAGGAAATGAAGGGGTTTGCTAACCTCGATCTGCGAAGCCTTAGAGGTTACTTCGATGGGCTGCCAGACGCGGTTCTGGTGGCCAACAGTCAGCAACGGGTTGTTTACTTGAACCCTACCGCCGAAGACCTCCTCGGCTGTTCAATACATCCAGAATCGGACTGCCCACCTTGGAACGAGATCCTTCAGATCGAGTCAGAGAAGGACCGACGTCTTATGGAGCGGTGTTTCACGGGAAGCGAGCCCTTGAACCGGGTGCCGCTTCAATTGCGCAATGGTCCAGGCGCTAAGCTCTCTCTGTGGATTACGGCCACGGTTATGGAGGACGAGACGGGGAAGTTCGCTGGATGCCTTGCCATTCTGAGGGATATTCACTCTGATCTTGAGGCTCATCCAGAGATTCAAAATCAGATTGCCACCCTGTCCAGTATTCTTGACAGTTTTCCTACTCCATTTTTTACGGTTAGCCCTAATCTGGTAATCACCCACATGAACGAGCTTATGGAAAAGCTCACAGGATACACCCGGGAGGAAGTGATCGGACACCTGGCTTGCGCCAAGGTACTCTGCACCGAACAATGCGAGACAGAGGCGTGCGTGTTGATGCAAGCCATGGAGCACAGACGTCCCATTGCCGGGGTTCGCCGGGTGATCATGGATCGTCAGGGGAGAGAGATTCCAGTGGTAGTCAATGCCTCCCTCATCACCGACTCGGCTGGCAATGTCATCGGCGGGTTTGAGGCCGTTCGCGACATCAGTCGCCGGGTGGAGGCTGAGAAGAAGATCGACCTCCTGGCAGAGATGACCCAGGAGGGCATCCTGATGGCAGATGAGCAACACCGGGTGATATTTGCCAACTCCCGGATGGGGGAAATCGCAGGACTGCCGAAGGAAGATGTCGTTGGCATGAAATTGAGTGAACTGCTCTCTTCCCAACATGAGGAGATGATTTCGAGCCTACTGAGCGAGCCAGATCCTGAGAATCTAGGGCACCTGTGCTTTTGCAGCACGCTGCAGGCAGATTTCAATCTTAAAGACACCTACCGGAGTTTTGAGACCTGCATAGGGATTTCCCGTGTGGGAAAGAGTAAGATTACCTACGTGTACCTTCGGGACCTCACTGAGCGGATCGAGATCGAACAGGAACTCCGCAAGGCCAATAGTTTTCTCACTAATATTATTCAGAGTTCGGTGGATGGTATTGTGGTTGTGGACACTAAGGGTAATGTTCTTATTTTCAACCAGGGAGCCGAACGCATTTTGGGCTACGAGGCCGCAGAAGCCTTGGGCCACTCGAAAGTGCTTTGCGAGTTTTACGATATGCAGTTGGCCCGTGAAATGATGCGGCGAATGCGCAGCAACCAATATGGCCCACCTGGCAAGCTAAATCCCACTCGTATCTCCTTTACCGGCAAAAGCGGTGAGGAGGTGCCGGTGAATTTCTCAGCCGCCATGATAACGGAAGGCGGCCAGGAGATTGGTAGCGTCGGCATCTTTACTGACCTGCGTGAGCACGAACGGATGCGGAGAGAGTTGGACGACTTGCGTGAAAATGAACGGATGCGGAGAGAGTTGGAGGAGATCCAGAGGCAGCTGGTGCAAGCCGAAAAGATTGCCTCTCTGGGCCGGTTGGCAGCTGGCGTAGCCCACGAAATCAACAATCCCCTCGCCGGCGTGCTCATTTATGCTGACATGTTGATGAAGGAGATCGGAGGCAACCAGCAGTGGCGGCAGGACCTGGAGGAAATCATTAGCCAAACACTCCGTTGCAAACAGATTGTGGCACGGCTATTGGAATTCAGTAGGCAGTCATTGGACGAGCGGGTTGTTTTTGATGTCAATGAGATTATTGGCCATTGCGTTACGCTTTTGCAGCACCAATCCCTTTTTCACAATGTCGAGATCATGCAAGAGCTGGAAAGCGATCTACCTCAGATTCTAGGAAATCCTGGTGAACTGGAACAGGTCTTCACCAACCTATTGATTAATGGCGCAGACGCCATGGAGGGTAAGGGCAAGATTACAATTATCAGTAGATCAGAGCCGGAAGCGAAAAAGGTGCTTTTAGAATTCTCCGACACGGGCCCCGGGATTCCACTGGAAATCAGGGGAAAAATATTTGAACCGTTTTTTACCAC
Source organism: Deltaproteobacteria bacterium (assembly GCA_022340745.1). Taxonomy (GTDB): domain Bacteria; phylum Desulfobacterota; class Syntrophobacteria; order BM002; family BM002; genus BM002. The sequence continues at coordinate 13,194 of JAJDNL010000105.1, read as the reverse complement.
TAAGCCGGTGGGAGTCGGAACGGGTCTAGGGCTTTCCGTAGTCTACGGGGTCGTTCAGCGGCATAGCGGCAGCATTGAGACGGAGTGCCCCCCTGCTGGTGGTACAACCTTCATCATCAGGCTTCCGTTTGACACCCCTGAAGTTGACTCCTCGGTGCTAGATTAGCATATATTGTAGATCGGATCGTTCCCGCCTCAGCGGGGTTGATCCGACAGAAAAAAGGAACTGCCGCTTTTCCAGTGAGTTGATCGTTGTTTGACCCCGAAAAAATTTCCTCTTCCCCATCGATTGGGGAGAGGGGGTTTGGTATTATTCTGCGGAGCAAAGGGCACAATCGTTTACTGAATAGCGGTTTTGCGGGCTTCAGTTTCCTTTCAACTGGGCAAAACAGGTCAAACATGTCTGCACAGGAGACGGTATTAGTAGTTGACGACGAGAAAGTGATCCGGGACGGTTGTACCCGCATCCTCAGCCCTGAAGGATTCCAGGTGCTGACCGCGGAAAACGGCCAAGACGCTCTGGAGGTGCTTGATCGTCAACCCACCAACGTCATTCTTTGTGACCTAAAGATGCCGGTCATGGGAGCCCTTGAAGTCTTAGAGGAAGTAAGTCAGCGCTACCCTGATATCCCGGTGATTATTATAACCGGCCACGGCACAGTTGAGAGTGCTGTGGATTGTATGAAGAAAGGGGCTTATGATTTCATAACCAAACCGTTCAGGGCCGACCATGTCGTTCTGGTGGTGAAAAGAGCGCTGGAGAAGCAGGCGTTGGAACGTCGGGCCCGCCAACTTCAGGAGGAACGGGCCAGAAGCCTATATGCTCTTGCCACGGAACAGAGCCGCGTCCGCACCATTGTTGGCTGTATGGCGGACGGGGTACTGATTACCACTCCTGATCTGGAGGTGGTGCTTCACAACCCGGCGGCCACAAGACTCCTGGAGTCCATGCCACCGGAGAATCAGGGGGGAGCTCTAGCAGACTACATTAGTGATGAGAATCTATGTAAAGCACTCAGGGACCTCTTGGCAAATGCCAAAGGGGAAGAAGAGTATATTGCCCAGGAATTGATCCTGGGCCAAAAATATCTCCGGGCGCTCTCTGCCTTGGTCTACGGTCCTGAGCGCCAGGTTCTTGGTACGGTTACGGTACTTCACGACATTACCTCCTTCAAGGAACTGGACGAAATGAAGTCCAATTTCGTCCACCAGGTTTCCCACGAACTGCGTTCACCCCTCTCGGCCATCAATCAACAGCATACCGTAATTCTAGACGGCCTGGCCGGGGAATTGACCGCTAAACAGAGAGAGTTATTGAAGCGTGGCCAGGGCAGAATACAGGGGCTATTGGACATGATCAACGACCTGCTTGACGTGGCCCGGATTGAAAGTGGCCATGGTGTCCAGCAGCAAGTGGTGCTGAACCTGGCAGACATCTTGGGCGAAACGGTGGCCCTGCTGGAATCCAAGGCTGAGGAGCGCGGGCTTTCACTTGAACTGAATCTGCCGCCGGAGTTGCCGTTGGTGCAGGCGGATGCACGTAGCATGGAGGAAGTGTTCACCAATCTAATCAGCAACGCTATCAACTATACTCCAGATGGGGGCACGGTTACTGTTTCAACAATTTCGCATGGAGAATACCTGGAGCTCAGGGTAAGCGACACCGGTGTAGGAATCGCGCCGGAAGAAATTCCAAAGATATTTGACAAGTTCTACCGGGTGAAACATCCCGAGACCAGACAGGTAATTGGAACCGGTCTGGGTCTGTCTATTGTCAAAGGGATCATAGAGGCGCACCGTGGTTCAGTGGAAGTGGAAAGCAAACCCGGGGTAGGCACCACCTTTAGGGTGCTGCTCCCTACAATCTCTGAAGGGAAGCTCGCCGATTATGGCCAAGAATGAGAAAAACCCCGAGGTTCTGATAGTGGATGATGAAGCAGTGGTGCGGGCAGGCATCTCTCGGGTTCTCGCGCAACAGGGTCTGTCGATTCACACTGCTGCCGACGGTAGTGAAGCCCTGGCAATCATGGCACAACAGCCAATTAATATCGTTTTGTTGGATATCAAAATGCCGGGTATGGACGGGATCGAGGTCCTCAAGCACCTCCGGGCTACCTATCCTGAAACGGTGGTTATCATGATAACCGGGCATCCCAGCATACAGAGCGCAGTCGAGTGCACCAGGCTGGGTGCCCTGGACTACCTGGTGAAACCCTTCAGAGTTGATGACCTCGAAACCCTCATCCTGAAAGCCCAGGAACAAGCGACTTTGGCGATGGAATCCGAGGAAGCCCCTGAGGAAGTGGGGACCTTCGCGGATGTTCCATACATTGTAGGAAATAGCCCGGCAATGCGCGAGGTTTTCTCTACAATCAGGCGAGCCGCCCCGAGTGATAGCACCGTGCTTCTCACCGGGGAAAGCGGCACAGGGAAAGAACTGGTAGCCCGGGCAATCCACACCCTGAGCGAGAGGACAAACAAAGAATTCGTGCCGGTGGATTGTTCCGCCTTGGTTGAGAGCCTTCTGGAGAGTGAACTATTCGGCCATGTTAAAGGTTCTTTCACCGGAGCTTTCCAGACCAAACACGGTCTTTTCGAACTTGCCAACCACGGGACCTTTTTCTTTGACGAAATTTCGAATCTAAGCCTCAACATTCAGGCAAAGCTGCTCAGGGTAATCCAAGAGCGGGAATTCCTCAAGGTGGGCAGCCAGAAGCGCATTAAATTGGACATCCGCATTATCGCCTCCTCGAATCGTGATCTCAAGGAGGCCATAAAAGAAGGCGCCTTTCGGGAGGACCTCTACTATCGTCTCAGTGTTGTTCCCATAAAATTGCCGCCTCTTCGCGATCGAACTGGTGACGTGCCACTCCTTGTCGACCATTTTCTTACATTACACTCTCAGAAAAGAAACGGACGACAGCGGTCCGTGTCCAAACGGGCCTTGGAAATGCTCTCGGCCTATTCCTGGCCAGGTAACGTTCGGGAGTTGGAGCACACTATCGAACGGGTCCTTATCCTGGAGGACTGTGATGTAATCGAGCCAGAGCACCTGCCCGCTTTTATCAGCCAGAGACAGGGGGAGTTCCAGGTTTTCTCAGAAGAGAGTTTCAGCCTCGAGGAGCTCGAAAAACGGTACATCCAGTTCATCCTGCGCCAGACCAAAGGGAAGCGGCAGGAGGCGGCTCGTATTTTGGGTATCAACCGCAAGACTCTCACCAGTAAGATAAAGAAATACGGTTTGCGGGTAAATTGGTAACGAATGAGGCATTTTTACCCAATAACGAAATTAATGATAGAAAACAGTATGTTATAAGGGTAACAATCTAAAGTGCGGGGTATATCCCCCGGTTCTCTGCCCTGATTCTTCCCACCCTCATCACGCTTAGATTATTGAAATAATTAAAGTTATCAAATTTAGGGTTAATAGGCACAGGGTTTGCTCAAGGGAAAGGTGTCGGTTGATGAGCAGTCATCTCCCCTTTTCAACATGAACAGGCAGAAACCAGTGGCAGAGTGTGGCACGTTGTTGATCGGTGAACCCGGGTGCAAGCTTGCAACCGAGCTGGATCCGTGGGTAGTCGACAAGGGTTACAAAGTCAGAGCGGTGGAAAATATCAAGGATGTTTTCCTCACCCTCCAGGGTGAGAAGATCAATGTCCTGGTCATGGATGTTTGCCTTCCTGAGGAGATAGGCTGTGAGGCCATTTCCATAATCAAGAGTATGTACCGTAATTTGCCCATCATTGTTACCACTGACGAGAACAACCCCGAATTGGAAAGTAGTGTTAGACAGATGGGCATTTTCTACTATCACGTGAAGTCTTTTGGAATGGACGAGCTCATCCTCGCCATTTCCAATGCCATGACGCGCTCGGCAAGGCAGGAATAAGGGAGGTTTTATGCAAATGGAGAAAAAATTAACGTCGGGAGAATTCGTAGTGCTGGCGGAAATGGAGCCTCCCAAGGGGGTAGATGTTTCTGCAATGTTGGCCAGCGCCACCAAAGTGCGGGGCAGGGTGGATGCATTTGTGGTTCCGGAGATGAGCAATGCTGTGATGAAAATGAGCTCCCTCGGCGCGGCCATGCTTTTGCAGAACAAAGGGTTAGAGACTGTCATGCAGCTCTGCTGCAGGGACCGAAACCGACTTGCTCTCCAGGCGGACCTGCTCGCAGCCCAAGCGTTGGGGGTGGCAAACATTATGGCCGTCACCGGGGAGGATCCAACCTATGGCGACCATCACCGCGCCCGGGCGGTTTACGATATCGATCTCATTGAACTGCTGGAAGCCATACAAACTCTCCAGAGTGGGCGAGATATGGCAGGAGTTGAACTCAGCGGCGCCCCGCATTTCCTCGTTGGTTCCGCGGTAAATTCCGGGGCCAGTGGCGGCGCTCTCGATATGGAGCTGGTGGAACTGGATAAGAAAGTGGCCTCAGGCGCCACGTTTTTCGTGACTCCCCCCGTTTTTGATCTGGAATCTTTTTCCGGGTTCATGAAGAAGGCTGCAAATCGGCAGGCCAAGATCATCCCCACTGTACTGCTACTGAAATCAGTCGGCATGGCACGTTACATTGACCGTCATCTCGATAACGTCAGCATACCGAGTGAGGTCATAAGTCGTATTCAGAAGGCTCAAGACAAGGTCGCTGAATGCGTCGACATTGCCGCAGAATTAGTTGCCAGCCTCAAGAATATGGGCTGCAGCGGTGTGCTTATCGTCCCACTCGGCTGGGAACAGAAACTCCTGGACATCTTGGACGGAGCAAAAATGTAAAAATTCCATCTCGAACCCGTACAGGAAAAAACCATGACGAGCAAAAAGAAAAAGCAAAAAGCGAAAAAAGGCAGCACTACCAAGACCGTGGGCTCAGTAATGGTTGTGGGTGGCGGAATTGCCGGCACTCAGGCCGCACTGGACCTGGCCAGTTCCGGTTACTATGTTCACTTAGTGGAACATTCTCCAGCCATCGGTGGGGTTATGGCGCAGTTAGACAAGACCTTTCCCACCAACGACTGCTCCATGTGTATCCTGTCCCCCAAACTCGTCGAGTGTGGTCGCCACCCCAACATCAATCTGCTTACCTGTGCTGAACTAAAAAGTGTCTCAGGTGAGCAAGGTCAGTTTAAAGTGGTGGTCAGCCAGAAACCAAGGTTTATCGATTTGGACAAATGCACCGGCTGCGGCGATTGTGTCGAGGTCTGCCCGGTGGCATTACCCAGCCAGTTTGACCAGGGGCTCGGCACGAGAAAGGCTACCTTCAAACCTTACGCTCAGGCTATCCCTGGAGGATATGCCATTGAGAAGCTGGACACCGCCCCCTGTAGGATGGCATGCCCTGCTCACCTTAACGTGCAAGGCTATGTGGCCATGGTAAAGATGGGCAAATACGAGGAAGCGGTGAAGATTATCCTCGAGGATCTACCGCTCCCCGGAGTGCTTGGCCGCGTCTGCCCCCACAAGTGTGAGAATAGCTGTAGGCGGCTAGAGTTGGATAGTGCCATTGCCATCCGTGAGCTCAAACGTGTGGCAGCCGACCATGTGAATCTGGAGGAAATTCCCCTGCCGGAAATCACTCCTCGGGAGGAACAAGTGGCCATTGTGGGCTCTGGGCCGGCCGGCTTGACAGCGGCCTACTATCTCGCCCTCGATGGCTACCAAGTGACCATTTATGAGGCAATGCCTGAACCGGGGGGTATGTTGCGTTATGGTATTCCAGAGCATCGGTTGCCCCGTGCCGTATTGGACGCCGAAATCGGTTTCATCCAGCGAGCGGGTGTAAAAATCCAGACCGATGCGCGTCTCGGCGAGGATCTAACCGTCGATGAACTGCGAGCCCACGGAGCGAAAGCAATATTCCTGGCCATCGGAGCCTGGAAAGGGCTCAAACTCATGCTGAGTGGGGAAGATGCTTATGAGGGAGTGGCAGATGTCACCTCTTTTCTTCGTCAAGTTCACCTGGGCAAGCTGAAAAAACTCACCGGAAGTGCGGTGGTCATTGGCGGTGGCCACTCGGCCATTGACGGCGCTCGGGTGGCACGACGCCTCGGGGCCGAGGAGGTGCGGATTATCTACCGTCGTTCGCGCCTGGAGATGCTGGCCGAGCAGGAAGAGGTCGAAGAAGCGGAAAAGGAGGGAGTGGAGATCCTCTTTCAAGTGGCGCCTCTAAAAATTGTGGGCGAAAACGGCAAGGTGAGCGGTATTCAATGCATCCGCACTCGTCTTACCGAACCAGACACCAGCGGGCGTCGCAAGCCCATCCCCATAGAGGGCTCAGAATTTTTCATCGAAGCCCAACACATTATCCCTGCCATCGGCCAGGAACCGGACCTGGACTGCCTCGGCACCGATCCCGAAGTTGAGATCTCCAAGTGGAATCTCATGGTGGTGAATCCCGAAACCCTGCAGACAAAACAGCCAGACGTCTTTGCTGGCGGCGATGCGATTACCGGCCCTGCAACAGTGATAGAGGCTGTGGAAGCCGGGAAGAGGGCCGCGCGTTACATGGCGAAATACATCCAGGGTGAAGAACTGCCCACTGAATGGATTGAAGAACCTCCCGTCGGTACCAACTGGCAAAGCATTTCTGCCGACGAGCCGGTGCGATCCCGCCTCCGCCCCCCGACCCGGTCTGTGGAAGAACGACTTGCAGGATTCGAGGAAGTCAACCTGCTGGCAAGTGAAGAAGCGGCAAAAGCAGAAGCGGACCGCTGTCTGGATTGTGGTCTTTGCTGCGAATGCATGCAATGCGTAGCCGCCTGCAAGGCCGAGGCGGTGGACCACAGTATGCAGGAGATGGCGGTCACTCTGGAGGTGGGATCTATCATTGCCGCGCCTGGCTTCCAGGCCTTCGACCCTAGCCGGTACGAGACATACAATTACACCGAATTCCCCAACGTGGTCAGCAGTATGGAGTTCGAGCGTATCCTGAGCGCTTCCGGCCCATTCCAGGGTCATCTCGTACGCCCCTCCGACCACACGGAACCGAAGAAGATCGCCTGGCTACAGTGTATCGGTTCTCGAGATATCAATCAGTGTGACCACGGTTACTGTTCCGGGGTCTGCTGCATGTACGCCATCAAAGAGGCAGTGATTGCCAAAGAACACAGCAAGCAGGCTTTGGATACCGCCATATTTTTCATGGATATGCGCACCTACGGCAAGGACTTCGACCGTTACTACAATCGAGCCGAACAGGAGAGCGGCGTACGCTTCATCCGTTCTCGGGTGCACAGCGTGGAGAGGGTGGCCGGTAGCGACGATCTCGAGCTTACCTACACCACTGAGAAGGGCACGCTCGAGACTGAAATCTTTGACATGGTTGTCCTTTCCGTGGGTATGGAAACGGCAGCTCCAACTTTAGAATTGGCGGAAAAGCTGGGGATTGACTTGGATGATGACCACTTTGTTGCTGCTTCTTCCTTTGCACCTGTCGCCACCTCCAAACCGGGGATCTTTGTTTGTGGCGCCTTCAGCGGTCCCAAAGACATTCCCTACTCAGTGATGGAAGCCAGTGCCGCTGCGGCCTCATCCCAGGCTATCCTGGCGGCGGTGCGGGGCTCACTGATCAGGGAAAAGACTTACGAGGCAGAAATTCCTACAGTGGAAGAAGAGCCCAGAGTGGGAGTTTTTGTCTGCAACTGCGGGGTAAATATTGGTGGCATTGTTGATGTTCCCGCTGTGAGCGACTACGCCAAGAACCTGCCTTCTGTGGTCTATGTGGGCGAAAATCTTTTCACCTGCTCCCAAGATACTCAGGAAATTATGAAAGAGGCTATCGCAGAGCACCGGCTGAACCGGGTAGTGGTGGCCGCTTGCACACCTAGAACCCATGAACCTCTCTTCCAGGAAACCATTCGTGAGGCAGGACTCAATCGCTTTCTCTTCGAGATGGCAAACATCCGTGACCAGGACTCCTGGGTGCATCAGGCAGAGCCGGAGAAGGCCACCGAGAAGGCCAAGGATCTGGTGCGGATGGCGGTGGCCAAGGCCTCGCTGCTCGAGCCTCTCGCAGAAATCAAGGTGGATTTAACCCCGGCGGCCTTGGTCGTCGGTGGAGGGGTGGCAGGCATGGCGGTGGCCCTCAACCTAGCTGATCAGGGATATAAGAGCTACCTGTTGGAGAAAACAGACCAATTAGGCGGACATGCCTTGAAAATCAAGACCACCTGGAAGGGTGAGGATGTGGCGTCTTTTGTGACCGACCTCATCAAGCAGGTTGAGAAGCACAAGAACATTGAGGTTCTCACAAACACGGAAGTCAAGGGGGTCAACGGTTTTGTGGGCAATTTCATTAGTACGGTGGCTAACGGCGATGGCCTCCAGGAGATTCAGCACGGGGTGGCCATCCTCGCTACCGGGGCCCAAGCGATCGAACCGGACGAGTATCTCTATAAGACGAGCGATCGGGTATTTCGTTGGCACGAGTTGGAGGAGGCCATCGAAGCCAACCCAGAAATGGCCAGAGAGGCTAAGGCAGCCGTTTTCATTCAGTGCGTCGGCTCCCGGGAGCCCGAAAGGCCCTACTGTTCCAAGATCTGCTGCACCCATTCGGTCCAATCTGCACTGAAGCTAAAAGAGATCAACCCGGAAATGGACGTCTATGTTTTGTACCGGGATCTTCGCACCTATGGTCCTCGAGAGGACCTGTACAAGCAGGCCAGAGGGAAAGGCGTGATCTTCATTCGCTACCGTCTCGATGACAAGCCGGTGGTGGAAGAGGTTAGTGGTGAGGACGGCAGCAAGCAGCTCCAGGTCACAGTGACCGATCACATCCTGGGCTGGCCTCTGACCATCAAGCCCGATTTCATCAACCTGGCCACGGCGATCCACCCCACGGATCACGAGGAGTTGGCCAAGTTCTTCAAGGTGCCCCTCAACGAGGACAAGTTCTTCCTCGAGGCTCACATGAAGCTGAGGCCAGTGGACTTTTCCACCGATGGCGTATTTGTCTGCGGTTTGGCTCACTACCCCAAGCCCATAGAGGAATCAATCGCCCAGGCCCAAGCAGCTGCGGGTCGGGCGGCGACCGTTCTTTCCCAGAAGTTCGTCATGGTGGAGCCCATCGTGTCGCTTGTCGACCAAGATTCTTGTATTGGCTGCGGCTTATGCGAGGCTTCGTGTGCCTTTGGTGCCATACAGCTCATAAAGGTGGAGGGCAAGGGATACCGGGCCGAGAATATCTCGGCTTCCTGTAAAGGTTGCGGAGTGTGTGCGGCGGCTTGTCCGCAAAAGGCCATTGATATGATCCACTTTCGAGACCGGCAAATTGTAGCAGCCATCGAGGCTGGTGGTTCTTCGGGATAATGGAATAATTTACCAGGAGAAAGAACATGCAGGAGACATACGAGCCGAAAATCCTGGGTTTTTTGTGTAACTGGTGCGCCTATGCAGGGGCTGATCTGGCGGGAGTGTCTCGCTTTCAGTACCCTCCCACCCTTCGGGTCATCCGGACCATGTGCTCCGGCCGTGTTGACCCTCTCTACGTGGTGGAGGGGTTGAAAAAAGGCTACGACGGGGTCTTTGTTTTTGGCTGACATCTGGGAGAATGCCATTACCTGGACGGTAATGTTTACACCTCCAAGCGGATGCCGGTGGTGGAGCAGCTTTTGGATCTTGCCGGCGTCGGCAAAGAGCGGCTGCAGCTTTGTTGGGTCAGCGCTGCCGAGGGACAGCTCTTCGCAAACTACGTCACCGAATTGAGTGATTTGATCGGACAGCTCGGTCCCTTCCAACCTGATAATTTCAAACTGGAGTTGGCAGCAGTAGAAACCGTGCTGAAATCCACCCGGATACGCTGGTTGATGGGAATGGATCGGCAGATCACCGAGCAGGAAAATGTCTACCACGAGAAAATGGACTCTGAGGCCTACCAGGCGATGGTCAAGCAGGCTGTGGCTCAAGAATACGAAAAAGGCTTGATCCTGGAAGCTCTCACAGATGGGCCGCAGTCCGTTCGTGAAATAGCCGGCAAGACCGGTGTGCCGGTCTATACCGTCTCCTTGCGCTTGAACGATTTGGAAAGAGCTGGTCAGGCACAATTCCATAAATTCGAGGGTACAACAGCCAAGTTCGTGCTCCTGGCAGCATAAATCTGAGATGAAGCGGTCAATCGCAAACTGGATAAGGAATAGCTATGGCAAAGTCAAAAAAGAGTAAAAAAGTAGGTGCCGTAATGGTGGTGGGAGGAGGAGTCGCCGGGATGCAGGCCTCTCTCGACCTAGCCGATGCGGGTTACTATGTGCATTTGGTTGACAAGTCTCCAACCATTGGCGGTATCATGGCACAACTGGACAAGACATTTCCGACAAACGACTGTGCCATGTGTATCATCTCCCCCAAGCTGGTGGAGGTCGGCCGGCATCTCAATATTAACATGATCACCAACACCGAAGTAGAAGGCCTCGAAGGTGAGGCCGGAAGCTTCACGGCCAAGCTTATCAATCACCCTCGCTATATTGACATGGAGAAATGCACAGCCTGCGGTGAATGCAGTCGGGCGTGCCCAGCAACCGCTGTCAATGAATTCAACGAACGGTTAGATCTTAGAGAAGCTACGTACATGAGGTATCCACAAGCCATGCCTCGAGGCTTTGTCATAGACCGCAGCATCTGCGTCGGCTGCGGCCTTTGCGAAAAGGTCTGTTTGGCCGAAGCTATCAATTACGACGACAAGCCCCGCCGAACCGAAGTGGAAGTGGGTGCGGTAATATTGGCGCCGGGTAATGGTGTCTTCGATCCGTCCAGGTTTGAGACCTACGACTATATGGACCTACCGAATGTGGTTACCAGTCTGGAATTTGAGCGCATCTTGAGTGCCTCAGGACCTTACCAGGGTCACCTTATGCGTCCCTATGACCGGGAAGAGCCGCAAAAAATTGCCTGGCTGCAATGTGTGGGCTCACGGGATATCAACCACTGTGATAACTCCTACTGCTCGGCGGTCTGCTGCATGTACGCCATCAAAGAAGCGGTCATCGCCAAAGAGCACGCCCACAGTGAATTGGATACGGCCATCTTTTTTATGGACATGAGAACCTATGGCAAGGATTTCGAACTGTATTACAACCGCGCTCAGGAAGAAGGCGTCCGCTTTATCCGTTCACGAATCCACAGCATTGAACCCGAGGGCGAATGCGATTTGCGTCTTGCCTATGTGGATGAGCAGGGTGAGCTCCAAAATGAAGTCTTCGACATGGTGGTCTTGTCCGTAGGTTTTGAGGTGGGTGAGGAAGTCATTGACCTCTGCAAACGTCTCGGTATTGAACTCAACCAACACAATTTTGCCTTAACGGACACTTCCACCCCAGTGACCACTTCGCGACCTGGTGTTTATGTCTGTGGCACCCTGCAGGGTCCCAAAGATATTCCCCAATCAGTAATGGAAGCCTCGGGGGCGGCTGCAGCCTCCAGTGCCTTACTCAGCGAGGTTCGTTGGACCGAGACCAAAATAAAGGAATTGCCAGAGCAGAGGGACGTTAGTGAAGAAGAGCCCCGTATCGGTGTTTTTGTTTGTAACTGCGGCATCAATATTGGCGGTATTGTGGACGTGCCGGCGGTTCGAGAATACGCCAGAACTCTGCCGAATGTGGTGCATGTGGAGGACAATCTCTTTACGTGCTCACAGGACACTCAGGTGCAGATGGCGGAAGTCATCAAGGAAAAGGGTATCAACCGCATGCTGGTTGCCGCCTGTACCCCACACACTCACGAAGATCTGTTTCGAGAAACCCTGCTCGAGGTCGGCCTCAACAAGTACCTCTTTGAAATGGCCAACATCCGCAATCAGGATTCATGGGTGCATATGAACGACCCGGAAAAGGCAACGGCAAAGGCCAAAGATCTCGTGCGCATGTCTGTGGCCCGGGCCGCCCTCCTGGAGCCACTTGAAGAGAGAATGATAGAGATCAAACAACGGGGATTGGTAATCGGCGGCGGGGTGGCAGGACTGAATGCGGCCTTGAATCTGGGTCAACAGGGCTTCGAGGTTGTCCTGGTGGAAAAGGAAAAGGAATTAGGGGGGGTGGCACGTCAGCTCCACCACACCATAGACGGTTTAGATGTACAAAAATATATGAAGAATCTCATCGAGGAAGTACAGACCAACGAGAATATCCAGGTGCTAACCGAGGCACTTGTTGTCGGATTTAGCGGGGCCAAAGGCAATTTCACCACTGAAGTATTGGTTGGCCCCGGTATGTATGAACGGAAAATCGACCATGGGGTGACCATTATCGCCACCGGCGCAGTGGAGCACAAACCAAATGAATATCTCTACTCAGAAGATGAGCGGGTGATGACCCAGCTGGATCTTGGCAACTTCCTCCATGAGAATTCCAAAGAAGCGGCCAAGTGGCAGAGGGTGGTGATGATTCAGTGTGTGGGCTCACGGAATGAGGAAAATCCCAACTGCAGCCGCGTCTGTTGTCAGGGAGCGGTGAAACACGCGCTGGAACTCAAGGAGCTGAACCCGGATATGGAGGCCATCATCCTCTATCGGGATATGAGGATGTACGGTCTGCTGGAAGACTACTACAAAGAGGCAAGAAGCAAGGGGATCCTGTTTTTTCGCTACTCCGCTGACCAGCCACCACAGGCGAGCAGAAACGGTGATGGACTCCAGGTTACCTTTACGGACCAGGTGCTGAACCGTCCGGTGCAGATGAGTGCGGATGCACTCGTTCTTGGTTCTGCCACTGTAGCGGCAGACACTGAAGAGTTGGCATCCCTGCTTAAGCTACCGCGCAATAGTGACGGTTTCTTTATCGAGGCCCATGCCAAACTCAGGCCGGTGGATTTTTCCTCGGAGGCCATCTACCTTTGCGGGACTGCCCATGCACCGAAACTCATGAGTGAAAGCATCGCTCAGGCACTGGCCGCCGCTTCCAAGGCCGGATCGTTCTTGGCAGGCCAGGAGCTACGGGTGGGCGGTGCGGTTGCCGTGGTGGATCCGGCGCGCTGCGCCGCCTGTCTGGTCTGTGTCATGAGCTGTCCCTACGGGGTTCCACGGATTAATGAAGACAACGTCTCGGAGATCAACCCTGCCCTCTGTCAGGGTTGCGGGGTTTGTGTCTCCGAATGTCCGGGCAATACCATTCACCTGGGTCACTGCGAGGATGACCAGATTAGTGCCAACCTGCATGCCCTCTTGGAAGGAGTGATCTGATGGACCAGTTTGAACCGTTAATCGTCG
>JAJDNL010000094.1 GCA_022340745.1 Deltaproteobacteria bacterium | reverse complement strand
CAAAGAAGACCCTGAGGTTGTCCTGGTCGTCAAACACCAGGGTAGGTCTGTCGGTGATGGGCTGGCCACCAGTGTCAAACAGCTTCACCTTCTTCCAAAGGGTGTCGTTATAGTCGTAGTAAAACTTCCAAAGGGCCCCCTCGGTGTCACCTGCGTAAATCAGATCAAGATAGCCGTCATCATCAGAGTCCACCGCAATAGGTGAAGTCAGGGTGTAGTAAGGGTTCGCTCCGCTTCTGGCTTGGGTCGTCAGTTCGTTGACTTTTGAATTGCCCTCTTTCCAGATAATTTCTTTGCTGCCGCTGGTGAAGTTAACAGCGGCAATCTTGCCAGTTTGTGTTGCATCCTCATCATAGCCGGAAGTAACGACGGCAACCCAGCCGTCAACTTCCCCAGCCTTTCCTTCCAGCACCTTCACTTTGCCAACGGCTGGGATTGTGGATGATTTTCTTCCTGAAAAAAGTACCTTGTCCCATAAGATAGAGACGGAAGCAACAGCAGGATCTGTTACATCCAGGGCAAAGTATTCCTCTCCTCCCAGTCTGTTGCCGCCCAGCAAGACGGTTTTCCACCCAGTCCATTCATCGGCGCCGGTCACCCAGGTTTGATTCCAGATGTCATACACCGTCGGAGATAGATCCACATAGTACCGGTGACAGGAATCGAGCGTCAGGTCGGAAAGATAGGGACGTATGTTTTCTGGGATGAAGGCCCAACCTTCTGAACCGTCGGTAGCATTGAAACCATGGAGCCTGCCGTCGTTTGCTCCCACATAAATCATGGTGGTTCTATTGAGATAAGTGCTCTTGAATTTCTGATAATCGTTTTCCAGAAAGAATGATCGTGGCGGTCCCACCACCCGCGGGGTGGAGTAGATGATATCACCCAGAAACCAGCCTTGCCTATCCCTGTATTTACCGCCGTCATTGCTGTCATCACCCCTGATGAAATCTATCATATCCTGAACTTCGCTATCGTTACTCTCAGACCATTCCGTGTTCAAGGTGTCCACCAGGGTAGAGTTGATGGCTTCGAAATCCTGTTTTTTCGGTGACTCCGAATCCATGTAGGTGAAAATATCCCGGTCACCTGCGGTGTTGAGGTCTATCCTCTCGGCCAGAATATCCCCGGCTTCCCAGAGTGGGGCTTCGCCCTCCACATACGGCAGGTCGAAAGTCTCCAGGAAGCCCTTCCAGGAGGCAGGTAAAAACTTGGCCCTGACTAAGTAGTCGTCCGAGGCGGAAGAAGTGGTGATGGTTGAAACCGCGGTGCCGGCAGAGATCCTGTCCAAAATATCGGTAATGGCTTTTTGTAAAGCCGTGGTCAGGGCCTCGGCGCTACTGGCGGTAAAATAGAGCCCGCCCCCTTTGGTGGCGGCGTTTGAGAGGAGTGAGTCATTGATGAAAAAACCGACCACGTAGGTAACGAGATTTTGCATTCCTTCTATGTCCGAGCGCATGTCCTTTTCGTATAAATACTTGGCCACGTCATCCATGTACTTGTGGTTGCTGTCAGCACCGTCCCCGTCATAATCGCCGATGACAGTTGTCACGATATTCCAGTCGCTGTCGTAGTTTGATAATCCATCGGTAATGAAGATGATGAAGGATTGCTGACATTCATTTTCTATGGGACTGGTTGCATCCACATATCTGCCCACATCATCGGTGTCGGAAGCAATGCCGTCATTAATGCCGCCAGGCAGGGAGACGTAGGCAAAGTAGGTGTAGTCGGCGTCACCGCTGCCGTTTTGATTTCCCCCCAAGGTGACAAGGCCTCCACTGAAGTCTTTGGCGTAAATGTCAAAACTCGTACCATCCGAAATGGTGACGTTGTTGCCGGTGTCGGTGTAGCTTGCAAGCCAGGTAGGAATTGTCTTGCCATTCTCGTAAGCCACATAGACAGTAGCGGCAACGGGAAGATTGAGGTCTATGAGTTCTGCAGCATCTTCGTTCCAGTCACTGAATGTATCTTGATAGGTCCTGATGGCAACATAGTTTTCAAAGCCCGCAGGCTGAGAGGATATGGTGAGGCCCTTGTCGATCCAGGGCTCACTGCCTGAGGACAGGGTGCCGGTTCGATAATGGGCTTTACTGTCTGCGTGGTTTGGGTGATAGGGTTTGTAGTAGGCTCCGAAGCCCGCGGGACCTTTTCCGGCTTTTTTTGAGGTGGTGTAACCATCGTCGGTGTCCCAATCGTTATCGCTGCCGCCGATCAAAGTGGCGGTTATGGTAGTGGCGCTGACCCCTGTTACCTTACCGTAAGAGCCGTCACTGGTGTTGAAAATGAAATCGTTGGCTTGAATCCCGTCATTGACAAAATCAGCATTCTCGTCTGTCAGAAAGGAAGCATCATCGCTGCCGGTGTGGGAGCCGGCCACCTCCACCGTGGCAAAATACTGGCCGGCTGCGGCCAGGGTCTCAGCCAAGGTGGTCCAGGTCTGGGGTTTGTTGCTCTCATCTCCCCAGTCGTCTATATAGGTTTTTATTTCATCCCCCGGAGTGCCAACAGCTTTCAAGAGCTTGCCGCCCTGTCTGGTGTAAGGACTCTCAATGCTTATGTTGTCATTGCCGGAGGTGTTGGCACCGTCCATTCTAAACAGGCCAAAGCGCACATTGGGAAAATCATCAATGATGTCCTTTACCACTCCTTGGGCAGTAACCCAGCGAGAGCCGGCGCCGCTGCCCATGGAACCGGAGTGGTCCAAGATGATGAGAATGTTTGGTTTGCCGGTCTCTGTGGAAGAAAATGGAGGATATGGGCAATTATCCAAGGCTTGCGCCCTTGCCTGGTCCACGCCGAAACCAGCAAATATCAGGGAGAAGCCCAGTAAAATGGACAATATCGAATATTTGTTCTTGAATAGGCTCATGCTATTAGCCTTCCGTATCAAAGATCTTGCCGGCAACCACGCGCACTTCTGAACGAGCGTTGCCGGGTCCAATCCCCGTTGAATCCACTTGGTAGTTGAATCTTCTGAAATTCGTGCCATAGCCTGGTACGGCCCTTGTGCCCACAAACTCTATCTTCACTGAATATTCGGTATCGTTATCTTCTGCCAGCACGATGGGGTCTGGATTGTTGTACTTTTCCCCTGGCGAAAAGGTCGGGAGAGGGGTTGCGTCTTCATCCCAACCGACCTTCTCCGTAACTGCCGGGTACTGGCTATCCAGCCAATTCAGCGACCTCTGCCAGCCACTTTCCGCGGCATAGAAGGCCATATCGTGGAATTTCTCATTGCCGGCCATCTGCACCTCGATGGTACTGGTGGTGGTGGCTGAAATGCCCATCAGGGTAAGCAACACCAAGACGAGCAAGGCGATCACGAGAGCCGATCCCCTGTCATTGGCTATGGTGTCAGCAATTCTTTTCATAATGCGAACTCTGTGCCATTCCCTCTAGTGTTCATCCGAAAACGGATGTTTTCGGATGAACGCGATCAGCTATCAGTACTCAGCCATCAGTAAAATATATGTAAATACAACATATTAAGCCGATCCCGCCTTGGCGGGACTGACAGCTCCATCCGGGAATCTCGGATTTCCGGATGGACGTTAACTGAGATTGCTCTTGACAAAATCCAGCTTAATCCTCTTATTAATTCCTTTCTCGGTCCAGGTCACAATCACCCTGATGGTTTTACTGCTGATCACAGGTTCATCGACGGCAATGTTCCAATAAATGGTATATCTGCCCTTGGCTTCTGAACCGTCTGCGCCCGCGGTGTCATCCAAGCCAAAATTGTCGTCATCGTCATCTACGCCGTCGTCGTCTAAGTCCTGGCCGGTCCCATCAAAGTCTGTATCACTAAGGTCGCTATATGACAGGTTCATCAACTCTTCCACCTTGGCTTGGCCTAGGGTCAGTCCTTGCGAGATGCCGCTGGCAATAGCGTTCGTCTTAATGGCCCTGACCTGCATGGTGGCAACTGCCAGAAGACCAAACGCCAAAATGGCAATGGCAATAAGAATCTCTATCAGAGTAAAGCCTTCTTGGTTTTTTCGTTTCATTACACTCTCGAGGCCAATATTTATCTTGCAACGGACAACGGACCACTGACAACGGACAGTATTAGCATACTAAAGAGCCATGTTTCTGCACTTGACGGTGGTGGTCAAAAGGTGGTGTCTGCTCCCATCATTGGCGTTCACCCTCTGATCAGCCACCACATATGTTGTGCTGTCGGCAAAAGCCTTGTCCTCTCTTCCAGTTCTGGCCAAAATCCACATTTTCACGGCCCTTATCTTGTCGAGAGGCACCGGAGTTGCCAAATCTGCACCAGCCGCATCATCATCAATGGAGATAATCCCGTCATCGTTGGTATCCAGATACTTATCCAGTCGACTATCAGCGTCAGTGACATCTGAGTCGATCGCCCACATAATGTTGCCACCAGCGCTGGTGTCTATACTGCCATCATCGTCAGCATCGAAAGCATAGGCGAAACCCACAGCCTCGACATTTTCAACTACGGGTTGATTGTTGGCGCCATCGTTTCTCATCAGTTCCTTGTCTGCAGATACAGAATAGGTGATATCATCACCGGGAACGGTGATGGTCCCATCCTCATCGGTAATGTCCATGGTGAAATGTATGATGTTGCCACCGGCAGAGATGAATTCTGCCCCGGCGAGACCAGTTGGATCATACCCTGCCATTCTGATCTCTCTGGTCATCACGTATTTCGCTGTCCGCCCGTTTTGCTGCATTTCTGCAACCTGTTCTTGCAGAACATACGAATCTTGTTGGGTTGTGTAAATTTTGAAAACAGCTGCCATGACCACGCCGGTAATTGCCATGGCCACCAAGAGTTCAACCAGGCTGAAGCCGCTGCGGAAGTTACCTTTATTGCGTTCTGCACGTTCCATCACGCCAAGATGTCCTTGTTGATTGTCCAAATCCGGGCTAAGCCCGGATATTTTACGAATTTTCGTCGCGAGACCGTGGAGATGAGTGTGCCACCGGGCAACCGCAGGGGGTTGGATCCGAGGCGTACTTGAACAGTACGTCGCAGGGTCCGACACCCGAGGACGCCCGGAAGGACGGTCATATCCGCGGTCGGAGCAGGCAATTCGTAAAATATGCGGGCTAAAGCGGCCCATTGAGGCTCAGACCTCCTGAGGTATGTTGCATTATCACTCGGTACGTTCTGCCGGGTGGATCTGTACGAAGCTCGACCCATCCCCCACCCCCAGCCCCCAGAACAGGAAAGCCGCGGGCATTGTATCCAGCCCGATCGTTCGTGAAGGTAGTGCTGTCCAGGGTGACCCCGACAGGCATGATGACACGTCTCAGGGTGGACTCAGCCGCATTGTCCTGGATCAAGTTTCCGGGGGTGCCTCCCCCGGCACCGTCATCAACAAAAACCGTATAATTCCCTACTCCCCCGTCTCCTGGGTTGAAAGCCAGAGCTATGGTGGTACTGCGCTTAATAGCCTCCAGACGAGCGAACTGAAAGTGGGACATCAAGTCCCTGGCCACACCCTTGAGCCGTTGTTTTCTTGTCCAACCGGACAGGTTGGGAAAAGCTATCGCAGCCAGAATGAGGATGATTGAAATAACAACCAACAACTCAAGTGTGGTGAACCCCCGTCGTTGATTTAAGATGACAGCTCCATCATTTTCTTCAACAATCATTTTCCAAGCTCGAACGGCTCAAAAGTTCATACTTTTTTTCTGCAAGCCCTCTCGCATGGTGGCAAAGAACCGGACGGAGCCTCACTTCTTTTTCCCCACCACCCGATTTGAGCAAGTTACATGCCAGCAGCAAGGTGTCGTTTAGATGGCTATTCGCCTGGATAGTCGTTGGCTCTAAGCTCGCAGAACAACAAAGAAAGCCAAAATGTGATGGGGCACCATCACATTGCCTGCCCCCTGCCTGCGACCATATCCTTTGCAGAAATGATGCTTGTTCTATAAAAAAAATTAATAGTTGTTAATTTTTTTATAGTCTCAGACTGTTTTCCCGGTTGCGTTTTCAATCAATCCTGCAGAGGAGACACATCACTTGTCGCATGGCGTTTACTGTATTTTGTAGACGACTATTAACTCAGCTATGCAGCATCTTTTCTACCCTTGGAGACTATGTCACTATTCGCCGAACCCGTCATTCCGGAATTCGCCAGAAGCGAATATCCGGAATCTAGTAGGATTCTAATATAGTCTTATTTTTATCTGAATCCCGGCTCGCGTCCGCCGCAGGCAGACTTGGCCGGGATGACGTAGTGCAACACAGCATCTCAAACGGAAAAGAACTTGCTGCGGAGTGATGTGCATAACCGTATTTTGAAATCGTGTTAGCAAGGCACCAGAGTACGGCTGCGAAGTGCACATGGGTTTCTAGTCACAATACTTATAAACAAGGATTATAAACTAGTTCCACTAGATTAGGCCAGACAAATCAGCTTGACCCTCTCCCCGCTTTCAAGGACAATATCGTTAGTTGAAGAAAGTCTGGTCCATAATGCAGGCCATAGTTACATTGTTTTGCTGGTGGAGACTGCGAGGAGATTTGGAGTACTGGAGTATTGGAGTGTTGGAAAAACCTAAAGCTCGAATTTCAACTTGAAACAGCTCTTCCATTACCCCATTACTCCACCACTCCATCACTCCAGTAGAGTTTCGCACAAAGGAAAAACACCCAAAGGCCCCTGAGGACATGCATTCATAGCTCAAGGAGCAAGATATAAATGAGTTCAACCCGGTTGGATCTGGAATACTTGGTTGGGATACTCCGCAGGCGCGGTCTGATCAGCCCACGCCAGGAGAAGCTAATCTATAAGAAAGCCCCTGTACAGCAGGAAAAGCTGGCCCACATTTGTAGGGTCAAAAGAGGGGGATTCCCCGCCCCGAGCTGCGATGCTGAGATCACACCAGTGGATGTTTTGGCCTCCATGGAACTGGAGCCGGGAAAGGGTGCGGATGGCCGTCTCGATGAAGAGGCCATCATGAGGGCAGTGGCGGCTGAACTGGGCATGGGTTTCAAGAAAATTGATCCGTTGGAACTGGATTTGGAGCTGGTAACCCAGACCATTCCAAAAAGCTTTGCCCTGAAACACACGGTGCTCCCGGTGGAAAGTTCCCTGGAGACCATTACCGTGGTGGTCTATGATCCCTTCAATCGCCAGGTTCTGGAGGATATCGAGCGGGTCACCCACAAAAGGGTAGAGGCGCTGATCAGCACCAAAAGTGACATTATCAAGACCATCTCGGAGTTCTATGGATTCAAGAGTTCCATCGCCGCCGCTGACCATCAGATGAGCCGGCCCTTGGTGGATCTGGGAAACCTGGAACAGTTCACCCGGCTGCAATCGGCCGACGAGATCTCCTCAAGCGACCAACACATAACCAATGCGGTGGACCACCTGTTCGCCTACGGTTTTGATCAGCGTGCCAGTGACGTACACATTGAGCCCAAGCGGGACCAAACCATTGTACGGCTTCGCATCGACGGGCTCCTGCATACCATCTACCGGATACCTAAGAGTGTGCATCCGGCAATCCTTTCGAGGATCAAAGGTTTGGCCCGGCTGGACCTTGCTGAGAAACGACGGCCTCAGGATGGGCGCATCAAGGTGGAACGAAGCGGCAATGAGGCGGAAATTCGGGTTTCAACCGTGCCGGTGGCGTTCGGTGAAAAGGCGGTGCTCCGCATTCTGAATCCTGACATTCTTTTGCAGGATCTCGAGGGGCTGGGATTTTCATCGGCTGACCTCATTAAGTACCGCAGGCTCTTAGAGGTTCCCAACGGCATTGTTCTGATAACCGGTCCTACCGGCAGTGGCAAGACCACCACCCTGTATTCCAGCTTGCGCTTTCTGGTCAGTGAACGGAACAACATTACCACTATTGAAGACCCCATAGAGATGGTCCATGAACAGTTCAACCAGATCGCCGTGAAGCCAAAGCTCAACCTCACCTTTGCCAATATCCTCCGTCATGTTCTCCGCCAAGACCCTGACATCATCATGATCGGTGAGATGAGAGACCTGGAAACGGCAAGCAATGCTGTGCAATCGGCCCTCACTGGACACCTCGTTCTCAGTACCTTGCACACCAACGATGCACCCAGTGCCATAACCCGGCTCATTGATCTAGGAGTTCAGCCCTTCCTGATCTCTTCCACCCTCACGGGAGTGGTGGCCCAACGGTTGGTGAGAAAAATTTGCCCTCACTGTGAGGAAGCATACCAGATGCGGGTTGCTGATCTGGCTCCCTTGCCCCTGGGAAAAAACCCGGAAAGTGAAGTGGAACTCAAAATGGGCAAGGGCTGCCTGCAGTGTC
This sequence comes from Deltaproteobacteria bacterium, assembly GCA_022340745.1. Classification (GTDB taxonomy): domain Bacteria; phylum Desulfobacterota; class Syntrophobacteria; order BM002; family BM002; genus BM002. The sequence continues at coordinate 5,083 of JAJDNL010000094.1, read as the reverse complement.
GAAACACCGGTTATTTGGGACGTACCAGCATATTCGAGGTGTTGCCCATGAGCGAAAAGCTGGGAAAGCTCACGAACCGGAAAGCTCCTCTGGCGGAATTGCAGGAAGTCGCCTCTGAGGAAGGGATGTTAACCCTCCAACAGTCCGCCGTTGACAAGATGCTCCGAGGGGTTACTACCTTTGAGGAAGTGATACGGGTGACTATGGGGGAGAGATGAAAATAGCCGCCGGGCTATTTTCATCATCAGACCATTGCCAGGCGTCCGTTGTCCGTTGTCAGTAGTCCGTTGCAAAATCTAATTATGCGTCAGGAATGAATTCGCTTGAAGCAGGCGACTTTTTGCCTATGGATGTGATATAGGCGCTCAGTTTAGGAGTTAGCTCTTGAATCATTTTTTGTAATGAGGCTACTTCCTTTTCAGTAAGCAGCTCTCGCTTGAAGGCTCTTCTAAGCCAATGTTTTAGTTCAAATAAGGACCCCCTTGCGATTCTGGCAAATCGCCTATTGTCTGCAAAACTTCCGCGCCCCGTTCCTTCAGCGATATTAGCTCCTATACTATCTGCGGACGTTATCAGTTGTTTTCCTACGGTATCCTGTGGTAGCCAATCCCATTTGATTACTATTTCCCAGATAAGATCTGCTATATCTTCTGCTAATCGATAGACCCGCAGATTTTCGAAACCGGTCCTTTCCATGATGCCCCGAGTTTTCATAATAACTCCTTTCTTTTAATAACAGACCACGGACGCGCGGCCAGATCCTCTCCGTGTCTCCGTTTCGCGCCATCTCCGTCTCGCCGTTTCCTTATGTCTAGTGCCATTTTTCATCTGTCAACTGACTTTTTACCCTGTGCTCTATGCTCCATGCTCTATGCGTCTTTTGCAACGGACCACGGACCACGGACTACGGACCACTGACAACAGCTCGCTGAATCACCATCTTTCCCACTTCGTTCCATCATGCATCCAGAGCTGGGTCAGGCCGTTGAAGCGAAGGCGAATGGCCAAGGTCCGGCCATTGGAGTTGTGGAGATAGATGGTACCGGTACTGCAGGTCCCGTTGGGATTAAATTTAATTCGATTCTGATTGAAGCTTACCCCGTCACCACCACCTGCATCGATCTTGGTGTTGTTTGGCCCGCGTTTCGGTCCGCCGAGTTTGCGAGGATAGGGTTGGAGGTGGACATTGGCCAAGGTCTCAAAATCCATAACCATATCGCTCTTCTCCAACAGTTCTTTCCGCCGGTTTCCATTGCGATCCCCCCAGAGAAAACAGCCCCCTGATTCCAGGTTGCCGTCACCGTCAAGATCGAAGTCGAAATAATAAATGCTGCCTTGTTGGACGGCCTTGAGCTTTGCCCTGTGGATGTGGACCACAAGGGAGCGTGCTGTACCGGTGAGACGGTAGTTGGGTATTATTTTCACCAATTTTGGTAGACCCACAGCAGTCACAACACCCACCACAGCCAGAGAGATTATGATTTCACTAAGAGTAGCGCCGCGCTTGTTGTTTTTCATAGCAGTACCTCTTTGATTAAATTCTCCAAACGCTTATGCACTTGATTTCGCAGAAAGTTCTTTCCCCTTTGAGGTGTTATGTCGCAATATGTCATCCCGGCCAAGTCCCGTAGAGTGGGACGCGAGCCGGGATCCAGACAACGTCCCCGCGAAGGCGGGGAACCAGACACCAAATGAGGTAATTGAACTTTCACTGGATACCGGATCTCGACTTCGTCTCGTCCGGTATGACAATGTTTCCACAACCGCTACCAACAGGAGAGCGTCCCTTTAATCAATGATTTCATCAGGATAAATTAGAGGATGGGTGGGTGCCCCTCTGTGGTATAATTGAAATCCGTTTGAAAATGCTGCAGCGAGTGCATTCCCCGGTGCGACTCGACCTGAGCGACACGACTTGAGCGACACGACTTGAACTCGTCGACAAGTCTCGTCGACAAGTCTCGCCGAGAGGTCTTGCTGCAGGGAGCTTCAATTCGCACGAATGCGAATCCATGCTTGTTGTTTCGTCGTACGATCTTCTGGGAGTTTGAAAGGAAGTGCGCCAGTAACGTGTATGCTCTTTCATTGCTGATTTATAACTATGTATCCAAAAATACGGAAAGCGTACGAAAATTGCAAACCAAAAATGAGGGGGATTTGTTTCTCCTCGGCGTGGGTATGCAACGTTAGGGTAATCTTGCTATTGGCGATGCAGGGTGAGAGAAAAAATAAAAGCAGAAAGATTTGGTACAAATTTTGCTCACTTCAATAGTGTCAAAGAAGGTTGACCTCGGCGGTCAATGAAAAAAGTATAATATAACAGGGATTTATGCGGATCAACCCAATGAGATCAATCCATCTTTCTATAAAAAAAGTTAAAGGTCGTGCAAAGCCACTCGTGAGCATATTGAAGGAAAGGGAATAAAAATGAAAAGAGAGAAACGAACGACAAGATGGTTAATGTCATCTTTGACGGTAGTCACTGTCGCTTTCATAACCGTGTTGCTTGCTGGAGCTGTTAGTTGGAGCGCGAGTTATCCGACCTCAACTGTACAACCGACGCAAATCGTCCCTGTGGACATTATGCCTGGATCTTGTCCCAACCCCCTGGCAGTAACAAAGCGTGGTGTGGTGGCTGTGGCCATACTTGGCACCGACCGTATCGATGTAACTCAAATTGATCGAGACTCCATCAGGCTTCTTGAAGTGGTGCAGCCGGTGCGAAGCAATGTAATCGATGTGGCAACGCCCTATCGTCTCTTTGCATGGGATGCAAGTGGAACTGAGGTGGCAGCAGATTCCTGCACCGATGAGGGCCCGGATGGCAAGCCGGATCTTGTCCTGACCTTCGAAAAAAAGGACATATTGAAGGCGCTGGGCACAGTAAAAGCTGGCAGTGTTCTTGTTGTGAGACTGACCGCTCGGCACAAATCAGGCATCCTTGTGGGGCAGGACGTGGTGGTAATAAGCAAAAAGTAAGATTGTCATTTCCACGTTTCTCATTGTCTCCAAGTGGCCGAAGTCATGGAAGCTTCGGCCACTTTACGTTTGTTTTCCTGCTTTTTTCTCAGCTATATAATTGCAGTCCATCCGGATACTCTATTTCCCCTCCTGTCAGGCGGTGGGCAATGCTCACCCCACGTTATGGTTTACTGCTTCCGCAGGAATGACAAATTGTTACCCGTTTACGTCATTCCCGCGCAGGCGGGAATCCAGACAAAGTCAATCTGCAATCTTAACTCTCATATCTCCCCCTCGCTCTTTATACTCTCGGTGGTTTGACTCTCTTTCACAACTCGTTTGAAATCTCTTCTCAATTGTGCCAAAGTCAACTCGCAGCAGGCCATTCATGAAACATCCGTACTAAAAGAGGTAGTGTTGTGCTTGCCGAGCTGCAAATCAGTCATTTCGCCATTATCGACACGCTCTCTGTCTCTTTCAAACCGGGACTTACCGTAGTCACCGGAGAGACAGGGGCGGGCAAATCCATTCTGGTTAACGCCATCAATCTATTGCTGGGCAGTCGTGGTTCCGGAGATCTCATTCGTACTGGTAGCCAGGAAGCTGCAGTGACCGTTCTCTTTCACCTGGCCGAGGATAAAAATCCAGTCGAACTTAATGGTGGTTTGGGCGATGTGGACAGTCCGGAGGTTGTGGTCAAGCGAATTCTCTCCACATCCGGGCGCAACCGGGTATATGTCAACGGTCAGCTTTCCACCTTAGGGTTATTGAGCCAGCTGTGTCGGGGGCTGGTGTCCATTTCCGGCCAGCGTGAGCATCAACTGTTTCTGGAACCTGAAGCCCACTTGGAGATCGTTGATGGCTTTGGCGGCCTCGAGGCAGACCGACAGGCGTATGGGCAAGCCTTTGGCGAGCTCAAGAGGCTGAAGAGCGAACTGAGGCGACTACAGCGTCAGGCCCAGGAGCGCCAAGAAAAGGAAGAACTGCACCGTTTTCAGTTGGAAGAGATCCACAATGCCCGGATTCAGATGGACGAGGAGATCCAGCTCGAAGTGGAACGCGAGAGGTTGCGGCACGTGGAGCGGTTTCGGCAAGGTGCTTCCGAGGCCCACCAGATTCTATACTTGGATAGTGGTGCGGTTCTGGAAGAGGTGAGCCAGTGTCAAAAAATCCTTGCCGATCTGGGTAACCTTGATCCTGCTTTCAAATCTCTGGCCCAAACGTTGGAGGGAGTCAAACACCAGGTGGAGGATGTCTCCTTGACCCTCAGAGACTATATTCAGAACATCCAAGCGGATCCCGCCAGAATGGAGTGGGTGGAGGAACGGTTGCACACTCTCAAAAGGCTTATGCGCAAGTATGGTGGCAGCACGCGAGAGGTACTCGCCCACGCAGACGGATTGCGGCAGGAGCTGGAAGCGTCAGAAAGTGACGAAGTGGAGATCGCCAAAACAGAAGAGGAGCTGGAGAAGATTCGCCGGCAGGCCCTATCGGAGGCCCTGGAACTTTCCAAACGTCGCCGGCAAGCCGCTCGCCGACTTGGTAAAGCTGTGGAAAAAAGCTTGGTCACCCTCGATATGGCCAAGTGCCGGTTCGAGGTGCACTTTGACCAGGACGATGGCTCGGATTCAGAGTGTGTCCGGGTGGATGAATACCTTTTGAATGAAAGAGGGGTGGACAGGGTCGCCTTTTTCTTTTCGGCCAACCCCGGCGAAGAACTCAGGCCCATGGCCAATATCGCCTCGGGAGGAGAACTTTCCCGGATTGTCCTGGCCCTAAAGGAACTGTTGGCCCAGGAGACAGTGCATGAGACCCTGATTTTTGATGAGGTTGATGCGGGAATCGGCGGTAGAACCGCAGACAGGGTGGGCCAGCGTTTGAGGCATCTTGCCAGGCGACATCAGGTAGTTTGCATTACCCATCTGCCTCAGATTGCCTGCTATGGCGATTATCATTATGTGGTACGTAAGAGTTCTCGTGAGGGCCGAACCACCACTACCATGGAGGAGTTGAGCGGGAAAGAACGTCTCGAAGAAATCGCCCGCATGCTGGGAGGGGCAAAGATTTCGACAAAAACTCGAGCTCACGCCAGGGAGATGCTTGAGCAAGCACAGAAATCAGC
>JAJDNL010000083.1 GCA_022340745.1 Deltaproteobacteria bacterium | reverse complement strand
CCAGGCCGATAAGAACACTTTTAGACTTGACCGTACCTTCCACAATCCACACTGGGCACACCCGGCAATATTCCAGTGTTCTGCTGGCTACCTCCCCCATGAAAAAAGCCTCCAAGCGGCTTCGCCCCCGGGTGTCATGAGCACCGCATCAGCTAGCTTGCTTTCTGCCCAAACGCAGATCTCCTGTGCAACGGATATCTTCTTCTTTCGAGAAAATGTCTTGATCCGCTCTTCGGGAAAACCCTTGCGGATCAGAGCAGTCTTTGCTTCTAAGAGGATGCGCTCGGCCATCCGGATATTCTTTGCTTTAACTGCCTTCAATTTCTCTGCCGTTTCACGATCCATTGTGGGATCTTCAGTAAGTGTCAAGGGTAACGAGGGCAACACATGGAAAAGGTTTACCTCGAGATTGTGCTCGGGGCCGTACATGAGGTTTAGATAATCTAAGGATCTTAGTGCATTTTCGGAACCATCCACAGCTATGGCAATCATTTTGGTCAGTTCAGCCACGGCGTTCTCCTACAGCAAGATTATTGATATACAAGTGGCCACCGCCACAACCGGGGATCGATGTTGTCAACCCCGCCGAAGTCAGGAATGTAGCTGCTGACGTCGAGGAAGTCACAATTGCCACATTTCCAGTAGGTGAAGCCGCAACCTAGACATATATCCCCGACAAATCTACCTGAAGCGGTGTAGCCGCAAAGGGCACATACTGTTTTTTCTGCTGTCTGTTTCATCTTAATTCCTTCCCCTCCTACTGATTCCAACGTATCAAACCAATGTCCAATGGCATTATCCTCACAGTCCACAAGCGTAGAGCGTTCCTCCCACTGCAAGGCCGAAGACAAGATTGAAAATTTTGATGAGCACAGAATCCTTGATGCTATATGAAAGCAAAGGAAGCATTCCGTGCCCGTCTTGGACGAAGGAGGTTGTGAAAAGCACGGAGAAGGGTATGAGTCCTTGGGCGTACATCATCACAAAAATCAAGTGAGGACCCGACTCTGGAACGATGCCAATGAGAGCCCCTAAAACCAGCACCCAAACTAGATTTTGCTGGATAAAAATTTCCAGATTCCAAAAGGCCAGCCCCCAATGCACAAAGAACAAGGCTCCGAAGCTCCAGAGGAAAACACGAAAAATGTGCTTTCTAATGATGTGCTCCCAGATATGGTCGTGGAGATAGTGTTCAGGGGCAACCAGAGCAATGTAAAAGGAGCAGAGCGAAAGCAATACGAAGGTGACGCGTTTCCAGTTCCATGAGGCTGGGCCTAATATGCCCGCTGTGACCAGGAGGAGAAATGAGCTGATTAATGTGAGCAAAAGAAAGCGGGTGAAAGTAAGTGATTGAAGGTTTATTAAAAGATTGTTGGGCTTGAGAACTTCGTAGATAATGCCTGGGTTATCGTCTGCGGAGAGGCATTGGTCACAGTGTGCTTCCTCACAGGCTTCACAGGGAACAATGCCGATTATCCGGATGATCCTGTCACTTAGCCAACCAAAGAGAATCCCAAAGAAAAAGAGCAAGCCGAATAGGGCTAGGGCAGGACCTGGAAACTGGGAAAGCATGACGAAGGCCTCGTCCCCGGAGGTGGCAATCATTCCACCTACGATGGCGCCAAAGGTGATTACGCCGTGAACGTAGAGACTGACATTCATGAACGCACCGAGACAGCCAGGAGTCGAGCCAAGAAAAGAGGCGAAAGTATACTGTCTCCACTTTCCTTCTTGCATAACCGTCGACATTCGTTTTTTGCTGGCTGCTTCGATAAAGTCGACCAGGAGCATTATCACAAAAACGAAGACGGTGATCATCGATGCATGCTTGAAGACTGTCAACGTTTCCATTGATATATTTCTTTCTCCAGTGGCCTGCTGCTACCGGCCAAAAACCACTTAAGTTTGTGACTCGGGGAAGGGCCCATACTGAAAAATAAGGCAACCGGCGTGCCAAAAAAGGGGGAGGAATAAAAAGATATTAAGTGCTTAATATCATGTGAAATTGATGGGTAAATCTGAGATTGAGTCTGTTGTCCAAAATGGTGAGCCTGTCAGGATTTTTTACGCATTGTGAAAAAGTGATGGAGGGGTGGCTAAACGAATTCGAGATTAGGAGTCGTCATTCTTGACCGAGGTCTCTGTCCTGAGGTGGTATTTTGCGATTTTGGCTAGGAGAGTGGGTCGGGACACACCTAGGAGCTTGGCCGTGCGCGTTCGGTTGCCACCTGTGAGATTGAGGGCCTCGCTGATGAGAATTTTGGCAAATCGATCAGTCAAGGATGTGAACAACTTTGTCTCCGTGCCGGAGCTCAGGGACTGTTGTACCAATTGTCGGACCGCTTCCTCTACAGTTACCTTGTCTGCAGCCCGTGTCGGCCGCTCTTCCCGGATGGCCTGAGAGATATCTTTCTTACGAATGGGGCCGCCACGGCTGAAGATCAATGCCTTTTGTATAGTATTGGCCAACTCCCGGACATTACCTGGCCAGTCGTGCTCGTTGAGAAAACCCTTGGCCTCTTCAGTCATGCCCGGATTGTCGACGCGCATTTCTCTGGTTAATCGGGAGAGGAAGTATTCGGCCAGCAAGGGAATATCGTCCAGACGTTGGCGCAAAGGGGGGAGCGAGATCGTTACCACCTTGAGGCGATAGTAAAGATCTTCCCGAAAGCGACCCTCAGCGAGAGCTGTCTCGAGATCCCGGTTGGTGGCCGCTATGATGCGCACGTCAACAGGGATGGGTTTACTTCCACCCAAGCGCTCGATGCTTTTCTCCTGGAGCAAGCGAAGGATCTTGGCCTGAATGCCAAGAGGCATGTCGCCAATTTCGTCCAGGAGCACACTTCCCCGAGTAGCCTGTTGGATCTTCCCTATCCGGCTACTTACCGCTCCGGTGAAAGCTCCTTTCTCGTATCCGAACAGTTCGCTTTCCAGCAAGGTGTCAGGGATGGCCACGCAGTTAATTACCACAAAAGGTCTATCTGCGCGACGGCTGTGCTGGTAAATGGCGCGGGCAACCAGCTCTTTACCGGTGCCGGACTCGCCGCGAATAAGCACTGTGGCATCGGTAGGGGCTACCCGGCCAATTGCCTTGTACAACTCCTGCATGGGATTGCTCCGGCCAATGATAGCATCCGCAGAGATTTCCTTGGGCCCTGCTGCCATCTCCACCCGAGAGCGCATGAATCGACCCGCCTCCAGGGCCTGCTTGATTAATACCAGCATGTCGGGAACCTCAAAGGGCTTGAGCACGTAGTCGAAGGCCCCGAGCTTGGTGGCCTCGATGGCAGTATCGGTAGTGCCGAAGGCGGTCATAATAATGACAGGGAGCTTGGGCTCGATATTATGTATCATCCCAAAGGCCTCAAGCCCGCTCATCCCCGGCAAGCGCATGTCCATGACAACCAGGTCTGGAACATTCTCCCGGACCGCGGCCAAGCACGCCTCGCCAGTGGAAACGGTCTGGACAGTATAACCCTCTGCAGCTAACAGTTTCTCGAAGCTCTGCCGCAACTGAGGATCGTCGTCAACGATCAAGATGGTGCTCAAGGTTCCTTTTCCCTGTATGGAAGGGTGATAACAAAAGTTGCCCCCTCGCCCTCGCGGGATCTCAGTTCCACTGTGCCGCCGTGTTCTTCCACGATCCGTACTGTGATGCTGAGACCCAAGCCAGTGCCCTCTTCTTTGGTGCTAAAAAAGGGGTTGAACAACTTGTCCTGGATCGATTCAGGAATGCCAGGGCCATTGTCGGTTATCCGGATCACCACTTCCCGGCCGGATCGTTCCTGCGCTACCTCTTCCTCCTGGATTACAATCAAACCACCGTTGCCCATGGCCTCACATGAATTAACCAGGAGGTTGACCAGGGCTTCTTTCAACTGATCAGGATCAGCCCAGATCTCTGGAAGCCTTCTTTGACGACTTACCTTTATTTCTACGCCATAAGAATCAAATCTTTGCTCAAGAAGCCTGAGAGCCATGTCCACTAGATCTGAAAAACTGACCCTCTTCATCTTCAGTTTAGGTCGACGAGAAAAATCCAAGAAACTCTGAACGATGTTGTTTACATTGTGAATCTCTTCCGAAATTACTTTCAAGTCTTCTCGTTGGTTTTCGGAAAGGTCTACACTTCGTTCCATGGAGAAGAGCCTCATCTTCACCGATGTCAAAGGGTTGCGGATACTATGGGCCACTCCGGCTGCTAGCCTGCCCACAGTGACCAGTTTATCCGTCTCCCGCAACGCTTCTTCGATACGCTTACGTTCGGAAATGTCGCGAGCAATGGAGGAGGCGCCTATAATTTTACCGGCCTTGTCCTCGATTGGTGATACTGTTAAGGATACATTAATACGCTTGTCATCCTTCCTGACCCGTACTGTCTCATAGCGAGCCACGTTTTCTCCCTCTGCTATTTTTTGAAGGATCGGCTTAATCTCATCAGGATGGTCGGGTGGAAACAGGATAGAGATGGAGCGACCGAGCGCCTCCTCTGCAGAGTAGCCATAGATCGTCTCAGCACCAGTGTTCCAACTGGTAATGACACCATCCAGTGTCTTACCGATTATCGCGTCATCTGAAAACTCGACAATGGCGGCCAGATGAGAAAGTGCTTCGTCAGCTTCTCTGTGCTCAATTATGTGTTTTAGCCGTCTGGCAATAGCGTTGATCAAACTTCTCTCTTCTCTGAGAAATGGTCCTTCGTCTTCTTCTGGTTTTTCTTCCAGGTAGTGGACTGCCAGGGTACCGATTGGATTTCCATGCACAATGATATCGGTTGTTTGTTTCCAGATGCTCTCCTCGAATTTAGCAGATCTAAACTCCTTCTCCCCCAAAACGATTCGAGCACACGCGATTTCAGGATACTTCCAGCCAGCGGGAATCAAATCGATTGCACCCTGAATTATTTCTTCTATCGAGATGCCCCGCCTATCTGCAAGTTCAGAGATTCCATAGAGGCAATTTAATTCTTTCACTCTCTCACCAAGCTCTTGGGTGCGCTTCCGCAGTTCCTCCTCTGCTCGCTTGCGTTCTGTTTCATCGCTGTAAACAGCCACAATCTCTCCGGAGGGTAGCTTGTAGACATGATTCTCCCGCCATCCTTCAATCCTTGCATCTTTGTATATCCCAACTGGATGGTGTTCAGGCTTTCCAGTTTCCCATACCCTCTGGAGGACCTCAAAAAGACCAAAAGCTTTAATGCCCGGAAACATTTCTAGAACGCTCTTACCTATAAGGGCCTCTTTCTTTATATGTTCTATCTTTTCCGCAGCTCGGTTAAAATCCACGAACATGAAATCGGCACCATCATTTACAGCGCTATAAATGGCGATACCGTTCATTGCATTCTTAAACATTGCTTTGTATCGAGCTCTATTCTCACGGAGAGTCTCATCCAGATGTTCGCATTTGTCTTTTAACCTTTCGAACTCAGCAATCTGATGCCGCAGTTCTTTTAATTCCTTTATAAGCTGATTCTTGCTTTTATCAATATCCTTCATATGTATATCAAGGAAATGTAATGGCGATTGAAGATACCTACTTAAGGGATCTCTTGCTGTATGTGTTGCGCCACGATTCTAAAAGAAAAACAAACGCAACTGTACTTGTGTACTAAAGCCTGCGGCCGCAGTTAGCATTCCATAAAACCCTGTTTATCATAGCTTCACCGAGAAAGATTGTGGTGTCCTGCGGGGTAATTGTGCAACTGTTTCAATGTATATAATAGGATATTTATTAAAGTATTTGGCTATTTAGCTGTTGTCAAGTAAATTTTTAGCGTCGGGAATCTAAGCATGTAACCAGCTAGCCGAGAGAAAGTCCACTGGTCTAGGTGTTTAGATTTTTTGCTACATGTTCAGAGCTTCTGCTCAAGTGGATAGTTGACAATGGTATCAGTCTCGTTGGTGCACTTCATCTCTTTTGTTTTCTGGCTGTCCTTTAGCGTGCATGAACCTATGTGGATAGTATCGTCTGAGGGTCTCTTCAACTAGTTTTTTCAAGTGGTCGATATTGTTTCCCGTCTTCTCCATAAAAGCTGCCGCATCTCGAACAGCCGCGTGGCCCTTATATTCCAAAGAAGTGGTGTGGATGACTATCGGCATAGAAGGTACCCTATCTTTCAGCTGCTCCAATATTCTCACTCCATCCACGTATGGCATATCCAGGTCCAAGATTAAGAGATCAGGCACCGGATCAACTCTTGCCATCCTCAATACCTCTTTGCCGTCTTTCGCCAATATCACCAGGTAGCCCTCTTTCTCAACCTCCCTTCGAAGAAAGCACCGAACGTTTCGATTTCGGTCTGCTATCATGACTATAAATGTGTCTCTCATGTGAGCTTTCTCCATAGTTGGTTTCGTATTGAGCAAGAGCAACTGGAGTGCCAAGATGTGTACTTTAATAAACTTCCGTGCTAACAAATAGAAATTAAAAGAAATTCTTGAAACCGCAACCCAATTTTTGACGGCAGTTTAGGAACAATGACTGTCAAAATTTCTTACAGGGCGTAAAGCTTGCCCGGATATTTCTCACTCGGGCTGATTGGGATGCTCTTGTCTGCTTCCCTTGCAGGAGGTACGCAGCTGCGAATATCTGCTGGAGACTCTGCTGCAGCGGCTGTCCGGTGCTGACTTGCAGGTGTAAATATTCCCCCAGTTCATCCAGCGGCTCAAATGCCTGCCGCTGAGCCTCTAAATGCTTGAGGCGGGCATCTGAAATCGACGCTCCTGTCTGCCGCTCGGCGAGCCTTACACGCAACACCGCATCTGGACAGAGGCACTCCGCAAAGATTACATTTGCCCCCATCTCAACGGCCAAACAACGAAACAATTCTCGATGCAGCCGTGTGCTAAAAGTGGCGTCCAGAATTACAGAATTGCCATGAAATAACTCCTCCCTCGCCAACAGCAGCAACCGCTCGTAGGTTTGAGCCGTGGCAACACGAGTGTAGATACCCTCGCCGAACTCTACGACTGCGGGCTCGTCCGGCGCTAGCCCGAAGTACTTCTTCCGGGTTGCGTCAGAGCTCAGAACTCGAACGTTTAATCGGTTTGCCAATTCTGTAGCTATGGAGCTCTTGCCGCTACCGCTCAATCCGCAGATAATCCAGAGGGTCTGGCGGCTGAAACTGGCGGCATATCCGGAGGCCAGCTCGAAGTAGCGCTGGGCTCTTTCCACCGCTAGTTTGGCCTTCCTTGCAGCCAATTCTCCTGTCGCCTGCCTCAGACATTCCACCTTGCAGCGCACATGAGCGCGGTAACACTTGTAGAAATCAAGAAGCATGAAAACTTCCGGATCACCGGCCTCCTGGGCATAAGCAGTGAGCAGCGTCTGGCCCACATCTGTAAAGCCCTGAAAGTCCAGATCCATGGTAAGAAAAGCCAGATCGGCAGCCACATCACTGTATCGAAAACGGTCATTGAACTCTATGCAGTCGATGATCTGGATGTCATCCGGGAAGTGAGAGTGGTCTAGAAAATAAATATGACCCAGTCGTAGGTCACCATGACAGTCGCAGATGAATCCCGTTTCAATGCGGCGTTGAAACAGGTCTGTGTTGTTTCTGAGGAAAGCGCGTACCGCATCATGCATACGAGAAAACTTGTCCGGATTTAGAATTGAAGGTACGAAAGGTTCTGTCTGGGAAAAATCCTCCTCAACGTTGCCCTCTATCACCATCTGTGACCCCATTGCATCAATTGTAGGACCGCGCTGAGCCTTTTCGTAAAAGCGCGCCAGAAACTGGAGCAGTCTCTGCAGCATATCATCGCTCAGCTTCCCCCGCCGCAACAGCTCGAGCATGGTTTTTTCCCGGGGAAGCTGGCGCATCTTCACCGCGTATTCCACTGGCTGTCCGGGACCATTGAGTGCGTACCCGCCCTGTTCTAGCGTAATGACCACTACATCCAGGTACACATCTTGGCTGAGCCGCTGATTTAACAGAACTTCCTGTTCGCAGTAGTGATGTCGTTTCTCCAAGGTAGTGAAGTTCAAAAAACCCAAATCTACGGGTTTTTTCAACTTGTAGGCAAAATCACCAGTAAGAAAAACCTTTGAGATATGCGTCTCTTCAATCTCAATGGCTTTGACGTAATGAGGATAGAATGCCGGGTTGCTTAAGGCCAACTCTACTCCTGCTCGATGGTTGGCCTCGGCCCCTCCTAAAATTTTCAGCACGGGGCCACTTTTAGTATTAACGGCTTTCATCAGAAATGATCCACAAGAGGACCCTTGAAATGAGTACTACTCATTATGAAATGGTCCTCTTCATGCCAGGAGCAGTCGGCCCCTTTCCCTCTTGGTCCTTGAAGGACGTTGTAAGTTCATGCGGATGG
>JAJDNL010000080.1 GCA_022340745.1 Deltaproteobacteria bacterium | reverse complement strand
TCTGAATTCGCCCCGTGATTGTCGCTGTGGTCCAAACTGAAAACCTGTCAGTATTTTTTACAGACCGTAAAATTTCTAACTATTTCGGCACACGCTCCGATTTGAAAATATAACGCAATTTCAGAGACATATACTGCTCAGATACTTGGCACAGATGTTTCATTCTCTTTTATTGAAAAGAGATAATGTGTTGCCTATCGCACAAGGACTACCTGTGCCAGGAATACTCAATTTTCCTAGCGGGAGGAGGAAGTATCATGGCAAGAATCCTGGTGGTGGATGATGAGGAGCACATCCGTCGGTTTTACTCGGAGGAATTAGCAGATGAAGGCCATAAGGTCTGGACCACAGCAACGGGACATGAGCTCCTGAGAATCATCGACAGTTTTCAGCCAGAGGTAGTGGTTCTTGACATCAGACTCGTTGACTATGATGGCCTTGACCTGCTCCAGGAGGTCCGCAATAAACATTACGATCTACCGGTTATTTTATGCACTGCCTACGACACCTACAAAGACGACGAGAGATCCATTGCCGCAAATTACTATGTGGTTAAATCATTTGATCTGTCTGCACTGAAAGTCGCCATCCAAAAAACCATCGAAGCAAGCGGTTCTGGTCAGCAGAGCAGCCTGCATTCCCCGCCGAAAGCGGGTCCGCCAGAGGCGGATTTCTGAATGACAAGGTCATCGAATTAGGCTGACGATTGACCTCAAACACCCTACTAGCAAGGAAGCGAGATATGAGCAGTTTAAAGAAGATTCTGATTGCCGTGGATGGATCACCGCAATCACTCAAGGCGGTGAGCTATGTGGCCCTGAACCTTCCCCCAACAGATTTCAGAATCAACTTGATGCATGTAATGCCCGCAGCACCTGAGGGGCTGGGAGATTTGGCAAAAGAGGGTTTTTTCAAGAGCAAATTGGGAGCGAAACACGGTGAGTGGGAAAGAAGAGAGCAGAGGGCGGCCCAGGCGTTTTTGCATGAAGCAAGGAGTCTCCTGCTGAAAGCCAATTTAAAAGAGGATGATGTGAGAGAGATTGTTCAAAAGCAGCGGGTGGGTATTGCCCGTGACATTATTGCAGAAGGTTCCCGAGGCTATGAGGCGGTTGTGGTAGGGAGGAGAGGACTAAGTTGGCTGGGAGATGTTTTTTTTGGCTCTGTTTCCTACAAAATTGTGCAAGGAATTAAAGATGTTCCGGTGTGGGTGGTTGGTGGGGATGTCAGGTCGAAAAAGATGCTCCTTGCGGTGGATGGTTCTGAAAATTCCCGCAAGGCGGTAGACTATGCTGCCACCTTCGCGGCCGCCAATGACGCAGAGGTAAGACTATTCAACGCGGTGAGGGAATTTAGGCTGGACCTCCTGGATATTGCCACCGCTCGAGGCGCAGAGCTGGAAATGCGGATAGTAGAGGAGCTAGAGGAGGATGTTCAGCGCATGTTTGCGTCCTACAGAAGACGGCTTGAGAGGGCTGGTGTCAAGGCAAAACGGATCTCGGACAAGTATACACTGCAGAGCCTAACCCGCGCAGGGGACATTCTCAAAGAAGCAAAGGAAGGGAATTACGGTACCATCGTTATGGGACGGAGGGGGCTGTCCAAAGTACACGAGTTCCTTTTGGGTCGAGTCACCACCAAAGTGCTGCACCGCGCTGAAGAATTCGCTCTATGGCTGGTGCCATGAAGAAAGAGGTGGACTTCGAAAGAGAGTAGGGAGATTGCAGGATGAAATTACACAAGCTTCTGGTGCCGGTTGACTTCTCCAAGTGTTCCAGGGCGGCTTTTAACTATTCTAAATTAATTGCGAAAAAATTTTCCGCCAATATCTATTTGCTCCACGTTGTGGACAAAAGACACGTTGAAAAAATTGCTGAAGTCAATGGCGAGTCAGAAGATGAGCTCAGCAAGAAGTTAAGTTTGCAAGCGAAGCAAAATCTCGAGAGATTTTTGGCTAACAACGGTTCAGAAGGGCTAATAGTCGAAAAGATTATAACGGTTGGCATTCCATTTCATGCCATTGCCCTTAAGGCGCAAGCACTTGGCACAGACATGATTGTCATGGGTGGACATGGCAGGGTGGGGAACGGTCAAATAGACAAGATTTTCTTCGGCAGTGCGGCCGAGAGGGTAGTGCGTCTTCTCCCCTGTCCAGTTCTGTGTGTGCCGCAAGAAGATGTCGATACTGAGATTGGAGAAAAGGAGAAACTATGACGAGATCGCCGAGTTTGGAGACATAGGTACACCGGGCTCGTGCCGGGAAAGTATAAAGCTTCTGGTACCGGTTAATTCCTCCAAATGTTCTGAAGCGGCTCCGAAGAGATGTGCCATGAATTTCTTTCATAAAATTTTGTTTCCTGTGGATCTGTCCCACGCTTCCCCCAAAATCGCTCCCTATGTGAGTGAGGTGGCGAGGAAGTTCGAAGCGGAAATTCATCTCCTATTCGTGGTCCGAGTCTTCGAGCACTTCACCAGCCTGCATCTGCCTGATGCCACCATCAAGAATATTGAAGATGAAGTTGCGAGGAGAGGCGAGGAAAAGTTGCAAGAATTCATGGAAGCCTTCTTCGAGAGTGACCCTTGCAAGGTGAAGGTTGTCTTCGGAGACCCCGCTGAAGAGATTTTCAAATACGTGGAGCTCGAAGGGATTGATCTAATAATAATTGGCAGCCATGGTAAAAAGGGTATTGAACAGGTTCTTTTTGGAAGCGTCGCCAACCGGGTTGTTAAAAAGTCGGCAGTTCCTGTTCTTACGGTGAACCCTCATGGGCGGCCTGTAGGGTGATGTAGGGTGAACCTCCAAACCTGTTGAGGGAGGAGCTCTCTTGGCGGGATATTGTCTCTACCTGGGAGTGCTTTTCCGGGTTCTTTCTTTCTGAATCTCACCCGGCTGTTGCAGCCGAGTCCTGCCCAGAGCTGGGGGGTATGTCTGACAGCAGTCTAAAGAAAATACCTGCCAGTATTCTTTACAGTTTGTAAAGTTCTCCTTTCAATCTTCACATGCTTTTATCTAGTAATCCTCTTTAATTTCAGCAATATATGCCCATCTATTATCTGGCACACTTATTTCAATATCTTTATTTAAAAAGATTCAGCACGTTCAAAAAACAATAAAAGGGATGTTACCTAAATACGGAGGGCAAAGTGTGATGCGAAGAAATTCAGTTAATCCAGTTAACAGGAAAGGACTCAGAAACTTAGACTGCCCTTTTTATAGGGATTGTTTGATGCATGTAGCCAAGCTTAATTGGAAAGCCTGGTCTTGCGAACAATGCTCAAACCGCAGACTGCACTTGATTCACCAAAAGATCAAACTCATCGCCCCTTACTATAAGGTCATGGCGGAAATCTATCCCGAGTTCAAGAGAAAATATGAGACGGTGATGAATTCCCTTGAACTGGAAGCTTAGGGTAAATGGAGCGATTCAGAGGTAGAAGGTGAACTTAGATGTTGCCTAGGGAAAATGGGTCGAGGCTACAGGGGTGTTGTCGAGGCAGGAATTGTGAGGGAGGAAAAGTAGATGACGGACAAGAAAAACATCCTGATTGCCTTGGATGGATCGAAACATTCATTGAATGCGGCCAAATATGTGGCGCAAACCTGTAATCCTGCTAGCCTGAAGGTGGATCTCGTGCATGTCATGCCCACAGCACCTGAGACCTTCTGGGACCTGGAAAAAGAGGCCCATTTCAAAGAGAAGATTCAGCCTGAGTACACTGAATGGAAAAAGAATATAGAAGATACGGCCCAGCGCTTTCTGAATGATGCCAGAAAGGTCCTGATCGAAGCAGGTGTTAGAGAAAATCACGTGGGGGCAATCCTTCAGGATAGGAAAGTTGGCATTGCCAGAGACATTGTTGTGCGGTCCGCGCGAGGTTATGACGCGATTGTGGTGGGACGAAGGGGCTTAAGTGAATTAGGAGACCATTTTCTCGGCAGCGTTGCCAATAAGATGGTTGAGGTGGTGAGAGACAGCTCCGTATGGGTAGTGGGGGATAATATCAACTCAATGAGGATGCTTCTTGCAGTGGATGCCTCGGAAAATGCATTAAAGGCGGTGGATTATGTCGGCAACGTTGCTAAGGCGTCCGACGTAGAGATTACCCTTTTTCATGTGGTTCGAAGATTTGGATTTTTGGATGATCCGACCCTGCGCGACCGTGAGGTAGAGGGGTTCTGGGAAGAGGTCAAGAGGGATATTCCACGCATGATTCGCTATTACAAGGAGAAACTTGAGAAAGCGGGGGTAGAGGGTTCCAGAATCTCGAGCCAAGTTAACCTCCACAGTTCAAGCCGTGCACAGGATATCCTCACAGAAGCCCGAGAAGGGGCATACGGTACCATCGTAATGGGCCGCAGGGGACTATCTAAAGTGCACCAATTCCTCATGGGCCGGGTCACGAACAAGGTGCTCCATCGTGCTGATGGCTTTGCCGTATGGATAGTGGCATGAGTCACGTCCTTGGTCCATGAAAGGCTGGGTAATCTCTGGAGTGGATGGGCAGATGCTTAACGGTGAGAACCATGTGACTATTAAATTCAGCAGGTCCACGCTGAGACAAAGGAATGAAGCTCTCTCAGCGCTCTTGGAGTTGAGTAATTTTTTGTCGAGTACCCTGGATCTCAAACCTCTTTTGGAAGGAGCTCTTGCCATTGTCTTGAACCATTTTGATCTGGATTCCGGTCGCATTTACCTATTGGACCCAGCGGAGAAAATCCTCACTCTGGCTGCTCACATGGGGATGGATATATCAGGGTTGGAAACCATGCGATTAGATGAAGGTTTTTCGGGAAGAGCAGCGAGAACTAAATCCTTTATTGCCCAATATATCTCCGAACTGGATGATAAGGAACGAGCGGCTCTTCTATCCCGGAAAGGGTTTGAGATCATCATTTGCGTGCCGCTTATTGTCATGGACCGGGTGGAAGGGGTGATGAATCTGGCGGCGAAAAAAAACATTGAATTGGCCCAGGAAAGGATGGATTTGCTCATGACCATGGGGCATCAGATCGGTGTGGCTGTTAGTCATATGAGAATATACCGTGATCTTCAACAAAAACTAAAAGAAGTTGAGGAAAAGAAAAAGACCATCAAATTCTTCGCCTATTCAATATCCCATGATCTGAAAAGCCCTGCCATCGGCCTCCATGGTCTAACGGAAAGATTCTATAGGCAATACGGCGAACTGCTGGATGACACTGGGAAAGTTTACTGTGATCACATTCTGAAGAGTGCTCAACAGATTGTCACCCTGGCCGAGCAGATTAACGATTACATCGCCACCAGAGAATTGCCCCTACGTTTGGAAAGAGTGGGTGGTAGGGAAATGCTAGCGCTTCTAAGACAGGAATTCTCCGAAACTTTGAAAGAACGGAATATTACTTTGTCGGAGCCCCCGTTTCTCCCGGAGATCTTGATGGATGAGCTTCTCATCACCAGGGCTTTCAGGAATTTGCTGGACAATGCTTTGAAATATGGAGGTGAGAGACTGAGCGAGATTCGGATTGGTTACGAGCAGAATAGATCTCATCACATCTTTTCTGTGACTGACAATGGAGGCGGAATCGACCAGGAAGAAGCTGAAAAACTATTCCAGCTATTTCAGCGTCTGGAGGCTTCGAGACAGATCGCAGGATCGGGTATGGGACTGGCCATCGTTAAGGAAATTGCGAAAAAGCACCTTGGCGATATTTGGGTGGAATCAGCATCTGGTCGGGGAGCCACTTTTTACCTGTCCATATCGAGGAAATTGGAGGCGATGGATTCCTAATCGCTGCAGCAAAAGGCAACATCGCTGA
>JAJDNL010000071.1 GCA_022340745.1 Deltaproteobacteria bacterium | reverse complement strand
CGTTTACCACCCACCAGCACTTCGGCTGCCTCAATAGCCTCTCGGTGCACTTCGGTCAGATCTTCAGGACCAACACCCAAACCTACAACGGTCACAGCACCTTTGAAATTGGCATCTATTTTACTCATACCTCGCTCACTGCTGTTGGCTTGGAAATCCGAATATCGAATATCAAAATAGCATAAATTCAGGAATTGAGGGATTCAGGAATTTTGGAATTATAAAGTTAACAAATTGATATCTATTAGTTTTTCTTGACTGCAAATACCTTAATTCCCTAATTCCTCAATTCCTCAATTTGTTTCGTGCTTCGGATTTCGAATTTAAGTAGGATGGGTACTGCCCATCCTACACCTCGAAGATGATTTGTCCATTATAGTCGAACAAAAACAAGTGAATGTCCAGTTTTCCTTGGGAATGTTTCCTGCTCACCTCCATGGCTCTTTCTGAAAGCTTGGGAATAATGCTTTCAGTGCTCCTCGTCTCCTGCATGATCTCGAGAGCATGTCTGGCAGTGTTTGCGCCTACCAGTTTTTCTATGAGTTCCTCTGGCTCTCCGCCCTCTCGAGCCATCTCCTGTAAAATACCAAGATCCATGTTGGCGCTGCTGGCGTGGGTATAGTGCAGCCCCATGGCCATCTTTACCAGTTTGCCAATAAAAACCGAGTGCGTAACCTTGGTAAAGCCCAGTTTAGCTGCTGCCTCCAGGCCAAATCCGTAAAAGTCAGCAACCTGGACAAAGCATTCCTCCGGGAGGGTGGTGAGCAGTCGCCTGGCAAATTTTTCGCTTTTGCCGCCGGTACTCAGCACGAGTTCGCTCCCTGCCGCCCGTGCCACCGACAGTGCCGCCTCTATGGTTTCCTTATACGCTTGGTGTGATAGCGGGCGGACAATTCCACTGGTGCCCAGGATGGAGAGGCCGCCCAGAACTCCCAGCCTGGGGTTCAGTGTCTTCTTGGCCAGAGCTTCGCCCTCAGTGACAAAAACTTCAACCTCAACTCGTTTGTTTCTCCCAGCTTCACAAGCGTCCAGCACTTCTTCTACCGCCCATCGGATCATCTGCCTGGGCACCGGATTGATGGCGGGCTCACCCACCTTTACAGGCAGTCCTGGTTTGGTAACCTCACCAACCCCTTCCCCGGCCTTATAGACGATTTCAGTTCTACCTTTTGTCGGCCCCAGGATCCGAACCCGAGCTCCAATCTCTGCGCCGTGGGTCACATCGGGATCATCTCCCGCATCCTTGACAACTGAACATAACGAAGTATCTCCGTCCAAAAGGCTGCGGCGAAGAGGAACACTAAGGACTCTGCCTTCGGGAAGAGTCACTGAGATTGGCTTGAGTGGCAAACCGGTCAACAGGAGCTGAAGTGCACTCTTCGTAGCAGCAGCGGCCGCGGTTCCGGTGGTAAAGCCTTCCCTCAGTTTTCCTTTTCGTCTACGCTTAGTCCGAGCTCGTTCAGCTGGCATCGCAGTCCATGCCTTATCGATATTGTCCGTGGTCCGTGGTCCGTCGTCCGTTGTAAACCTCATAGGGCAAGAATGCAACGGACAATTGACTACTGACCACGGACGTCAATGGTGTCTTATGGCATGCAATTTCGCAAAACTATTAGGTCTTCTCTGTCTGTTTCGCTGCCAGGTTAGCAATGGCATTGACAGTCGCAGCAGCAACAGCACTGCCTCCCTTTCTCCCTGCAACACTGATGTACACAAGCCCTGAAGCCATCAACAGCTCTTTTGCTTCCGCAGCATTTACAAATCCCACAGGCATGCCCACAACCAGAGCCGGTTGGAGTATTCCCTGTTGATGGAGCCTCACCAGTTCAAGAAGCGCGGTGGGTGCATTGCCAATAACTGCCATTCCACCGTGGAGGAGTTCCTTGGCTTGAGAGACTGCTGCAGCGGCACGGGTACTGTTATCTCTTTCGGCAACAGTGACTACCTCAGGGTCATCAATGTAGCAGTGAACCTCGCAACCAAACTGAGCCAAGTGTCGTCTGGTAATTCCTGCCTGGGCCATACGGGTGTCCGTAAAAATGACAGCACCGCTCCTGATGGCAGTAATACCTGCTTCTACGGCCTGAGGGTGAAACCGGGTATTCCGGATAAATTCAAAATCGGCAGTGGTATGGATAAGTCTTTGTACTACTGCCCACTCGGCAGCGTTCAGACCATGATCCCCTGCCTCTTCCTCGATGATCTTGAAACTCAACGATTCAATTTCAGCTGGGTCAACCTTGGTGATCTCAACCATTATCTATCCTCTCACTTTGTGATGTCAGGTGTCCCTAGTCCGTTGTCAGTAGTCCGTTGTCCGTTGCAGCCCACTTCGTTCGCGACCTGAGGGTTGCTCCTACAGGGAACTGCTCGTTAAAATTAATTTTTGTCTTGATACTCCTTGCAGCTATCCACGAAATGAGCAGCCATAGCAGGATTACTGCCGAAGTGCAGATGAATGTAGCCCGCCAGGGTATTGCCGAGCATGAAACCATCTGTGCCGACCTGGATTCCTTTCCGACTGCTCAACTGAAAAAGGTCGGGAATTCCCCCGGGATCCCCGACTAATTCAGAATAGTGAAACTCGTGGCCACGCGCCTTCAGTCCCTGTGGCCCCAGCACACTATCCTCTTTGAGAACCACCTCGCGGTAGCCGAGTGCCTTTCGATGAGAAAGCATCCTTGTTTGAAAAGGGTAACGCTCCACCATGGGATAGTTCCTCCCCTCCACTTCAATGGAACGGGAAAGGTACATGAAACCACCGCACTCGGCAAATATGGGCATTCCCTTATGAGCTGCCGCCAGAATGTCTCTTTTTAAGCTTTTATTCTCTGCCAGCTTTCTCGCATAGAGTTCCGGGTAACCTCCACCCAGATACAGGCCCGAGACATTTACAGGAAGATTCGAATCCCGAACCGGAGAAAAAAAACAGAGTTCAGCCCCAAAGTGGGTGAGCAGGTCCAGGTTGTCCTGGTAGTAGAAACAGAAGGCTTCGTCCCGCGCTACTCCGAGCCGTATCGCGGCTTGGCGAGCAGGGGGCCCAGGCAGAACCTCATCACTCACTACGGTGGCCTCCATCTCCAAGAGCTTACTCACATCGAGGTGCTCTTCCACCAGTCCGGCCAGCTTGTTGAAAAGAGCAGCAGAATAAGGCTCTTCATCTGAAGTGACCAACCCAAGATGCCGTTCAGGAATCGTCACCTCCTCAGATCGAGGCAGCCCTCCCAAAAAAGCAACATCAGGAACCGATTCCATGGCCTCGGACAGAAACCGAGCATGGCTGTCACTTCCTACCTTGTTGGCGATCACTGCTACCAGCCGCAGATCGTGTTCATACGTTTTAAAGCCATGGACCAGGGCGGCAATACTCCGTGCCATACTGCTGGCATCCACAACCAAGATTACCGGAGCCTTTAGCCACTTGGCCATTTGGGCGGTGGACCCAGCTTCGGACCGCCCATCATAGCCATCAAAAAGGCCCATTACCCCTTCCACGATACCGAAGTCCTTCCCGCGCATGG
The DNA here is from genome assembly GCA_022340745.1 of Deltaproteobacteria bacterium. GTDB lineage: Bacteria > Desulfobacterota > Syntrophobacteria > BM002 > BM002 > BM002. Next base: position 18,849 of record JAJDNL010000071.1, on the reverse strand, counting down.
ACCGGCAAAACGTTGCCCGGTTATATTCTTTTGAAAGCATCCAGCCATCTAGATTGCGACTCGGCACTCCAAGCAGTCTGCTGTGGTGCCCCGGGTCAATGAAATCAGGACCCACCTTGAAGCTTTGCACTGTGAGTCCTCTTTTCTGGAACGCAGCCATGACACCCAGGGAAATTGTGGTCTTGCCCACTCCGGAATGAGTTCCCGCGATCACCATACATCTTGGTCCTGGTTGTATCTGCTGTTGTTGGTTAGCCTTAACCATGACAGTCTTTTTCGTTGGCCTCAAATCAATTACCGGGTTGTTGAACAATCAACTAGTGGTGAAATCACCTATTCCGTCATTCCGGAATCCGCCGCAGGTGGATATCCGTGGTTCGACAGGCTCACCACCCTGAGCAAAGTCGAAGGGGAATCCAGATGCAACGCTGTTAACCTGGATGCCGGATCTCATCCGCTGTAGGCGGACTTGTCCGGCATGACGATTATTGTCTTTTCTGAAATTGTTGAACAGTATCGTTATACACACTTCGAATCCCGGAATGGGTACAATGTATGTAGTTAACCAGGTTAAATCAAGTTTTACTTATGTATATAGTCCTAGAAAGCCCGCTCCTCGGGGTTAGGTCAAAGCGCCAAGCGCAGGGCGCAGAGCGCATAGCGTACAAATATAGGCTTTGCATTTCTCTATGCTCTATGCTCTGTGCTCCATGCTCTGTGCCTTCCCCACAGTTGCAACCTTATAGAAGTTCTGCTAAAAAGGACTTGACAGGCAGACCGAGAAGCAGTTCACCTAGCCCGGATATTTCATGAAAATGCTTCAGCGAGCGCTAACCCCGCAGCTTGCTGCGGGTTAGCGAGCGAACTACAATGAAATGGAACAACTACCTTACATTTCGAAGATTCCTTGCCCGCCGCAGGCGAACTGCAGGGAGCTTCAATTGCTGTCGCGAGACCACGAAGTTGGGCGTGCCACCTGGCAACCGTCCCGCGGTTCCGCGGGATTGGTTCCGAGGCGTACCTGCATGGTACGTCGCAGGGGCCGATACCCGAGGACGCCAGGAAGGACGGCCATATCCGTGGTAGCAGCAAGTGATTCATGAAATATCCGGGCTCATTTTGGATGCCTAAACGCATGTCGAATAATTCCAGCTTTTCTGGGCCGCGCCCTCTCACCGTCCTGCTGATATTGTTGGCTGCCACTTCTTTGGTTGCCGCCTCTGCCTCTGTCACCTCTGTCAAAGTGAGGCCAGGTGACAGCATAAGCTACCTGGCATTCAAGCACCTCCATAGGTACAACCAAGAAATAGTTAACCAGATTAAGAGTCTCAATCCCCACATTAAGGATCTGAACCTCATCCAGGTCGGCCAGACCATATATCTTCCCAAGGGCAAACCTTCGACGGCAACAGGTAAACGGGGTGAACCGACTCCTTCCGCACCGGTGCCCGAGACCCAGAAGATGGCTGCGGCCGCCTCTCAAGCAGTGGCCACCTTGGTTGAAGGTGAGGTGCACATGATGGGTGCTGGAAGCGATAGTTGGCAGAGGCTCCAGGTCAACGCCATCCTCAAGGCCGGGGACAAGGTTCGAGTTCTCGAACAGGGACGGTTGGAACTCGTTCTAGACAATCGTAGCGTCCTCAGGTTGGCTGCTAATACCACCCTGGAGTTAAAAGAGGTGGAGCGCAGACCCCAGAAGGAAAAATATCGCTTCGCCCTATCCGTCGGCAAAATGTGGACAAGGGTTACGCGGCTGTTGGGATTTGGCTCCACGTATCAGGTGGAAACGCCCACGGCAATCACTGCTGTTCAAGGCACGGTGTACGATCTTAACGTTGATTCCAGCCAGAAGACGCGAGTTCGCGTTCATTCTGGAAATGTTCAGGTTTACAATCCGTTCGCCGGCGATCTCGCCCCTGGGCAGAAAATTCCAAAGTTAAAAGAGCCAACGCGCGTACCTGGCCCAACTAGAATATCCCGTGAACAGTGGGAGCAGTTGCTCCTCGGACAATACCAACAGGTAACTCTCGGCCGGGAAGGAAGAAGCGCCATCTCCGCTTTCGATCTTGCTGCAGCGAGGAAAGAGGCGTGGGTTCGCTGGAATGAAGCGCGCGACCGAGACCTCTACGGCGAATAATGGGTTATCGAAAAGCTCTCATCATTGCTGCTGCGTTCTTCTTGATTTTCTCCTTTGTTCACGTCGCTTCATTCAGTCCACTTGAAAATACCCACCTTAAAATCCGGGATCTCCTCTTTCGATTGCGCGGTCCTGTGCCCCCCAATCCCCAGGTCACCATCATTGCCATAGATGATCAGAGTATTAGCCATTACGGCCGCTGGCCCTGGCCTCGAGCACGGATTGCCGCCCTCGTTCATAGGCTCAAAGAGGCCGGAGCGCGCACCATTGGCATAGATATTTCCTTTCTACCCAGCAAATCCCAAGCCCAACCAATTCCTCTTGAGACGGAATTTGCTCCACTCTTACGCTGGCTCGATCTGGATCCCACTACTGAACTTTCCTATTCAAACGATTTACTTTTTGCCATGGCCATGAAGAAGGCAGGCAATGTGGTTCTCCCCTTTTATTTCGAGTTCAAGGGTGACACCGCCAACGCACCTTCTGAGAAGCCGGCGGTCTTGGCTCATTCTGCCTATCTTCTCTTTGATGATGTCAACAGGCTTCCTTCCCTGCCTTTGCTTCGCGGCAGCAGTGTATTCCCGCCAACTAAAATTCTGGCTGAGGCTGCAGCCGCTCTCGGAAGCGTCAACGCCTATTTGGACAGGGATGGTGTTTTACGAAGAGACCCAGTTATTGTGGGCTACAAGGAGCAATATTTCCCCTCTCTGGGGATTCAACTGAGCCGCTTGTATCTGGGTCTCAGTTGGGCTGAGATTAAAGTAAATAGCGGCGAGAGCATCTTGATCGGTGAGCGTTTAGTTCCCACTGACGATCGTGGTCTTGTTGGCCTCAACTATTACGGCGGCCGGGAGAGTTTCCCCTACCTCTCTTACAAAAAGGTCATGGAGACCCAGGTAAACCCCACTATGCTCCAAGACAAAGTCGTGCTCGTGGGAGTAGCTGCCGCCGGACTTCATGACTTGTGGCCTACTCCCTTTGGGCCTGGATTTCCTGGGGTGGAAAAACACGCCACGGTCGTTGCCAATATTCTAGACGAGCGTTTCATCCTCCGGTCAGAACTCAGCGGTGTCGCCGAGATCCTTTTCATGCTCCTGAGTGCTCTAGCACTCGGAATGATAGCCGGGGGTCGCCGATCATTGCTGCTCTGGATTTCTTGTGGCCTTCTTATTGGGCTGGCTCTTGCAGGATGTTACTGGAGTTTCGCTGCTCACAACCTTTGGTTCAAGCCGCTCTTCCCCGCTCTCCTTATAGTTTTGCTGACACCAGCGCTTCAATTTTTCAGGTGGCGTGTAGACGCGCTTGCGGTCGACAGAGTCGAGGAAACCCGCTTGGCGGATGTTGAGACGGTTGCTGCCGAGCCTTCCGATCTTTTGGGTGGCGAGGAAGTTGCGACTGTGGGTCGCTATCAGATTGAAGGCGAGCTGGGCCAAGGCGCCATGGGTGTTGTCTACAAGGCTGTGGATCCCACCATCGGCAGGCCGGTGGCTATCAAGACAATTCGCTTGGACCACACTCTCGGCTCGAAGCAACTCTCAAACTTGAAAGAGCGGTCGCTGAGGGAGGCCCAGGTAGCTGGGCAACTATCGCACCCCAATATTGTCACCATCTATGATGTGGTGGAACAAGGTGGTAATCTTTTCATTGCCATGGAACTTATTGACGGCCAAGAGCTCAGCCGATTTTGTAAAAAAGACACTCTTCTCAAACCTCGACAAGCCGCTGCGATCATTGCCTACATCTGCAATGCTCTTGATTATGCTCATAAACAATCCGTCGTCCATCGGGACATAAAGCCCGGGAATGTCATGCTGCTCGAAGACGGCAAACCCAAAATCATGGATTTTGGGATCACCAAGATGATCTCCTCGGACGCTACCCAGACCGCGGCCATTATGGGTACACCCAGTTACATGTCTCCGGAGCAAGTTGATCTCGAGAAGGTGGACGGGCGCTCGGATTTGTTTTCGGTAGGGGCCATGTTCTACGAAATGCTCTGCGGACAGCGGCCCTTCACCGGCCCTAATATCACTGCCATCCTCAAAAAGATTACCACCGAGGATCCCATCCCATTAGAACAAGTCAACCCCAAAATCCATCCAACGCTGGCCGCAGTTGTCATGCGACTCCTGGCCAAAGAGCCAGATGACCGCTACCAGAGTGGTGGTGAGGTGGTGGCCGACCTCAAGCGTCTCCTAGAAGATCCAGCAATCTGGGGATAAGAGTCAGGGGCCAGGGATCAGGTGTCAGGTGTCAGGCAACCAACCTTACCTCAACGTTGTTGTGTCATTTCTTCGCGCTCGCTGCGCTCCGCTCAGTCCCGCTAGCGGGTTCCCAATTTCTTCGCGCTCGCTGCGCTCCGCTCAGTCCCGCTAGCGGGTTCCCAATTTCTTCGCGCTCGCTGCGCTCCGCTCAGTCCCGCTAGCGGGTTCCCAGTTTCTTCGCGCTCGCAGCAAGTGATTCTTAAAATATTCAGGCTAGAAATAAAATCGAACGCCTAAACCTCCCTCGAGATCAAAATCATAGCTGAGCGCCGCGTCCCATATTGGTACAACTTCTAGAAAGACATCAATAGGCACGCCGGCAAATTCATACGCCAGGCCCACAGGAAATCGAACCCCGAATTTATCCTCGTTGCTCTCTTGAAGCTTGAGTCTTCCACCAATGCCCACGTAGACGGGCAATTCGCCTGACTCAACTGTAATCAGCGAACGGAAATGATAGAGGTAGTCTGCCCAAATATACCAGTCGTTTTTTGAACTGAGACGGCGGAGGACAGCACCGTCCAATGCTTGAGTCTCATCGAGGAAGTACTTAGCGGTAACACCTGCGAGATACCTGGGGTTAGGACCTGTCATGCCATACATCGCTCCCACACCAAATGGTCCTCGTTCTGCCAGAGTGCCCTGTGCTAGTGCAGTTCCAGAGAGTAAAGCGAATGTCGCGACGATAATAACAAAAAGTCTGGTCATGGCTCCTCTCCTTATCTTTTTTTGTCATCAAACATAACGCGAAAGTCTCAAGTTAACTCCTTCTTATCCGTATACGCTTCGGGAAGTCTTTTAGGCCACTCAATCGAGCCACTCTTTGCTTCTCTCTCACCTCCTTTTGCTTAAAAAAATGAGTTTCTGCCAACAGACAAGTACAGAACGGAAAGATCGTCTTGAGTGGGAGAACACACTACTGTTTCAATACATTTCCTCCATAGTAAAATAAGAAGCTTATCAAAAGATTACCAAAAGATTACCATTTAGTAAGGATTGCTTTGGATGAAACCATAGTGGATGGGATAGGGCCAACCGATTGGCAGTCCGAAAAAATATATTTCGGATTTTAAGGACCTAGCGCAGTCTAGATTTCGCAATATCGGTGGGGATCAAAACGAGAACCGAGGATGAATGTGAGATTCTGCCCTCAGGGCTGGATGTTGCTAACTGTGCGGTGACTTGTGTGACGGCAGGTTTTTGTCACCTTTTTTGATGAGGATATGGTATGCCTTCAACCGCCATTGAGGGGGAAGGTTACGAATATCACTGAGTAACTGAACAATTCCCTCTCCTTTCACAAAGGCGTCATCATAAAGCTTACTCAAGGCGTAATCCCGAATCAGGCTTAAATAGGGCTCCTCTAGATTGATAAACTTGATGCCTGTTCCCTGAAGCTGCCTGTCCTGAAATGCGCAGGGGCGACTCCACACTGATTCACCTTGAACCTGGATCGAATTCATGGTTGCGGGCATGAGGAATTCCAAAACCAGCCTTGCCCGCGGCTTAATGGGCTCGGAGGTTGTGATAAATATACCCCCGGTGCTCATATTGACGGCTTTTGCCATGACGGTTGGCCTACCATTCCCGCCATATGCACACCGCACTTTGAAGTCCACTGGAACCCGGAGTCCTTTTCTTTTGCTCCGGGCTGTTGCAACTGGGAACATGTCCTGTACGCCCCTTTATTTGATAGTTTACCAGCGGATCCATACTTTGCAAAAGTGATACCAACCATGATTTACGGAAACAACTTAATAAATTCAGTTACTTAGAGAATATGACCATTTTCAGCCACGGGAGAATTTGGCCGGATGGCCAAAAGACAATTGAGCAAATGGCCAATTATTGTAAGGACGCAGTTTGTATGCGGTTGTTCGTTCTATTGGCGGAAGTCTGCCAGAGTGATGAAGCATTGCAAAATATCAAATACCAACCAGCAAACCCCAGCGTCATAGGTGTCGGGTTTCAGGTGTCAGGTGTCAGGAAAGAAAAATCAAAAACTGAAACCTCTTCAGCCGGCAAAGCCATTGAACTCTGGATTGGTTTTAAGGGCTGGGTATTCGATGTTGACGAACGCTTGGATAGCATTAGTCAAAGAGGACACTGAGGACATCTTGGAGTGATTTTACCCCTATCATTTCACAGGATTGAACCTCTGGCAGTCGCTCAACATTACTTTGCGGCAGCAGGCAGCGACGGAAACCTAACTTGGACGCTTCCATAACCCGCATGTCTGTGCGGCCAATAGCTCGGACTTCGCCGGTGAGCCCAACCTCACCCAAAAGGACTGTTTGAGGATCTACCGGCTTGTCCAGAAAACTGGAGGCAACCGCTGTGGCTATGGCCAAATCAACTCCAGGCTCATGAATCCGGACACCACCAACTGCATTTACGAATATGTCCTGGTGTAGCAAAGAAAGCCCCACCTTTTTTTCCAAGACCGCCACCAACAAAGCCACGCGATTGTGATCTACGCCCATTGAGGTTCGGCGTGGTGCCGCCAAGCTGGATGGGCTCGCCAATGCTTGCACCTCCACCATAATCGGCCTGGTACCCTCCATAGCTGCTGTAACAGTAGATCCGGGTGTATCCATAGGCCTTTCAGCCAGCAAGAGTTCCGAGGGATTGCTGACTTCCTGCAGTCCACTGTCTTTCATCTCGAATACTCCGATCTCATTGGTGGAGCCGTACCGATTTTTTGTGGCTCGCAGGATACGAAAGGCATGGCCACGATCTCCCTCAAAATAGAGTACTGTGTCCACCATGTGCTCCAGAACTCGTGGTCCTGCAATGGCACCTTCTTTGGTCACATGGCCCACAAGAAAGACTGGCAGCCCCTTCCTCTTTCCTTCCTGCATAAGACGGTCGGCACAGTGCCGCACTTGGGCCACACTGCCTGGAGCTGATTCCAGCTGGGTCGTATATGCAGTTTGGATGGAATCCACTGCCACCACAGCCGGGTTAAACTCATCCAGAAGGCGCAAGATATTTTCCAAGGCTGATTCGGCAGCCACGTATAGATGTGATGAAGTCACCCCCAACCTCTGCGACCGCATCTTGATTTGCAGGGTGGACTCTTCGCCTGATATGTATAGAATGGGCTGCTCGAGATCAGTAAGACCACTAAGGGCTTGAAGTAAGAGGGTAGATTTACCTATGCCGGGGTCGCCGCCAATCAAGACAACTGAGCCGGGTACCACTCCACCACCCAGAACACGATCCAGCTCCACTATGTGAGAAGAAAGTCTTCGGCTTTCTTCTAACACGACCCCATCGATGGGTTGGGGAGTGGCAGGCGGCGGGAGTTCCTTACCCCCTGGAGTCGGATCTCGAACCAGGGGTTCCTCTACCAGGGTGTTCCACTGCCCACATCCAGGACAGCGCCCCAACCATTTGGGGCTCTGGAAGCCGCACTGCTGGCAAATGTGGCGACTTTTTTCTGCACGAGCCATAGGACCACCTAATAATGGGCTGAGTTTAAAGGCTGTTTAAACATGCCCTCTGAAGTTGCTGGCTCAAGTTTGGCCGGAACACCTTGCCTTGTCAAGCCATTGTTTGGCAAGGTCACATGTCAGTTTTTCTAGTCCCTATTTTGTTGCATAGGGCATAGGGCATGGAGCATAGGATTAGCTGTCCTCTGTCTTTTGTCCCAGCTGCTTAGCGCCTACTGTTTACTTGTCCTGAGCCTGTCGAAGGGGTGCCTAATAAAATTTGTCGTCTGACCTCTGACTTCTGACTCTATGCTCTCTGCTCTCTGCCCTATGCCTTGGGCCAAGTTGCCGTTGACAAACAATTGTCTCTATGATTATATTCGAAGCTTCGGGAAAGCGCGGGCCAATCATTCTTTGAACCTGGAAGGAGTCTCATGATGGCGGATAAAAATATCATTGAGGTTAGTGACGATACCTTTGAGCAAGAAGTGCTCCAATCAGACACGCCTGTTCTCGTTGATTTCTGGGCGCCGTGGTGCGGTCCCTGTCGAGCTATTGCTCCTGTGGTTGCTGAACTAGCAGCAGAGTACGAAGGCAGCCTTAAAGTGAGCAAATGCAATGTGGATGAAAGCCCCAAGACTCCATCCAAGTATGGCATCAGGGCTATTCCCACCCTGATTATTTTCAAAGAAGGTAATGTATCCGAGCAGATAACCGGAGCTGTCTCTAAATCGCAGATCGATGCTGCAATAAAAAAGGTCATATAGGCCATTGTTGACTGCTTGACCCTCATTTGTCTCCGTCAGCCCAGATGTTGCCTGATAACAAATCTTTGAGCTCGGATCGAAGGTTACACTGAAAAAGAGGCCGAGTCCCTCGCGACGGGTGTCTGGGGACAAGGCCTTTTCTTTCTGAAAATGCTTCAGCGAGCGCATTCCCCGTAGCGACACGAGTTGAGCGACACGACTTGAGCTCGTCGACAAGTCTCGTCGACAAGTCTTGCTGCGGGGTTAGCGAGCGAACTACAATAAAATGGAAGCACTTCCTTACATTTCGAAGATTCCCTGTCCCGCTTTAGTCCCGCTATGGCTGGACAGGGAGCTTCAATGTGTCGCTTAACAGGCTGAGATGATAAAGCGAAATCAGAAGCTGCCCTTCGCTGCATTTGTGTTTTTATTGCTCTTGATCATTGGAGGTTTGCCTAGGTGTGCATTCCTTTTTGGGGATAAAAAAGCTGATACTGCTGAAGACTTGGCAGAAAAGGGGATGGAATACTTCGACGATGAAGACTATCACGACGCCCTGAAAGCTTTTACTACCCTGAAAGAACGCTATCCTTATAGCCGCTATGCGATCCTCGCCGAACTGAAAGTTGCTGATGCCCATTTTTATCGGGAAGAGTACCCAGAAGCCATTGCTGCCTACGCAGACTTTATTCAGCTTCATCCCACGAATGATGCAATTCCTTACGTGCTGTACCAGATCGGCGAGTGTTATTATAAACAGTTACTGAGCGAAGATCGTGACCAGACACCGACCCGCCAGGCAATATCGGCTTTCCAGCGGCTCCTAAAAGAACATCCCTCCTCAACATATGCGAATACGGCAAAGGAACGAATTGAGAACTGCCGCAAACTCCTGGCACGACATGAGCTTTATGTGGCAAATTTCTACTTCAAATCGAAGTATTATGAGGCTGCTCTCGGTCGCTTTGAGGGTTTGTTGGCTGGATACAAGGATGTTCTGCCCTTGCATAAACGTAGAGAAGTTTTGAACTTTGTACTCTCCTGTAAGGAAAAACTCGCAGAGGAGATCGGGGAAGACTTTGATGGCGATTAAAAAATCGGGGTCTTGAGGGCCAGACTTTCGATTTCGAATAACGTTTAAGTTAGATTCGAGATGGCAGTTCGGAACGGTATTTGCAAATAGTTCATAGCCAACAGGAAAACAAAAAAGACTTGACAGTGCAGGGTCTGTGTTTTAGATTTAATCCGCATGCTAGTGAGTGTTAGTGATTTGCAAAACTTCCTGCCTGAGGAGTTTTTCCAACAACATTAATTCAAATCCTGGCCAGTAAGCCGCCAGCAATCCCAACGAGGTCTTTGAGTTCAAGTAACTTCGTGCCAACCGGAGACGACATTCCTGATGGGAATCTGTTGCAGCTTTCTAGTGCTGGTACCATGCTGGCTGACGTTCAAGAGGGCAATATAACAGAAACGATGTTTGAGATTGGCGCAACACCACGCTGTGCCCCACTCTATTGAGCCTTTCATCAAAAACCTTGCCGAACAGGTTCCTGCTGAGTTCAAGTTACGCTGCACCGTAGCTTGGGATTGTTCACTGTGATTCAAAAGCGTCAAGAATAAACGAACGGCGAAAAAGACTGACAAATAGGTTCCTAACGACTAGAGGAAAGGAGGAATGCCCGGCGCAGCAGCTGGGTAGCAAAGTATGGATCTCGTACAACTTAAAGAACAGAATATTAAAGGTTTGATACAGATGGCCAAGGAGTATGGTGTGGAGGGCTTCAGCACCATGCGTAAACAGGAGCTCATCTTTGCGCTGCTACAAGCACAAGCAGAACAAGATGGCTTGATTTACGGCGAGGGCGTTTTGGAGACCCTGCCGGACGGGTTCGGCTTTCTCAGAGCTCAGAGCTACAATTACCTCCCTGGCCCTGACGATATTTACGTATCCCCATCCCAAATCCGCCGCTTCGGGCTCCGAACGGGAGATACTGTCTCTGGACAAATCCGTCCACCCAAGGAAGGTGAGCGCTACTTCGCCTTGCTGAAAGTGGAGGCAGTAAATTATGAGGACCCCGAGGATACAAGGGACAAGATTCTCTTTGACAATCTCGTTCCCCTCTACCCTGACGAAAAAGTGCGGCTGGAGACCGAGGCTGAAAGCTATTCCAACCGGGTTATGGACATGCTCACGCCCCTTGGGAAGGGCCAGAGGGGGCTCATTGTGGCTTCTCCTCGAACCGGCAAGACCATGCTATTGCAGGCCATTGCCAACAGCATTTCGGCCAACCACAAAGATGTATACATGATCGTACTGCTTATCGATGAACGGCCGGAAGAGGTAACCGATATGGAGCGATCGGTGAAGGCGGAAGTGGTTAGTTCTACTTTCGACGAACCGGCGCAACGCCACGTGCAAGTTGCTGAGATGGTGATCGAGAAGGCCAAGCGTTTGGTGGAACACAAGCGTGATGTCGTAATATTACTGGATAGCATCACCAGACTGGCCCGCGCTTATAACACTGTGGTTCCGCCCAGCGGCAAGATTCTTTCGGGCGGTGTTGATTCCAACGCCCTTCATAGACCGAAACGTTTTTTTGGTGCAGCTCGCAACATTGAAGGTGGAGGAAGTCTTACCATCATTGCCACCGCACTGATCGACACCGGTAGCCGGATGGATGAAGTGATCTTCGAAGAGTTCAAGGGTACCGGAAATATGGAAATTCATCTGGATCGGAAATTGGCCGATCGGCGAATCTTTCCATCCATTGATATCAACCGTTCTGGCACTCGAAAAGAAGAGTTGTTGCTGCCACCTGAAGATCTGAACCGTATATGGATCTTGCGCAAGCTCCTTTCTCCTCTTAACACTGTAGATGCCATGGAGTTCCTGTTGGACAAACTGTCGGGCACCAAAGATAACGCTGATTTTCTGGATTCCATGAATCAATGAAGTAGCTGGTTCCCGTTTCCCGCCAAAAAGATCTTGCCAAAAAGCTCCTGTCAGACTATTCTAAGGAGATTTGTGGGCTGACCCCTCTTATGACTGGGGTCAGGTATTTCGTTTATCTGCAACGATGCGTTGCAACTAATATTGATACTGGTAAGAAAGGAACGCTATGAAAAAGGACATCCACCCCGAATACGGGATTACCACCGTTCGTTGCCACTGTGGCCATGAGTTTGAGGCAGGCTCAACCAAAGAAAACATAAGTATTGAGATTTGCTCTCAATGCCACCCTTTTTACACTGGCAAGCAGAAGCTAGTCGATTCGGCTGGGCGCATTGAGCGTTTTCGCAGAAAATACGGCGACTATTTGGGAAAAAGTAAGGAAGAGGCAAAGAAAGTAGCTCAGGAAGTAGTGCAGGAAGTAGCTCAGGAAGTAGCTCAGGAAGAAGTACAAGAAGTAGCTCAGGAAGTTGTGCAGGAAATTGTGCAGGAAGAGGTGCAGGAAGAGATAAAGGAAGCAGTACAGGAAGAAGTGAAGAAAGAAGCTAAGAAGGAAGCCAAAAAAGAAGCTAAGAAAGAGGAGAAGCCAGAGGAGGCTGCGGAGTAATCTCCTAAGGCGGTGAACCGACATGTTCGACAAGTTGGAGAGCATAGAGTCACGCTATCTTGAATTGGAAAAGGAGCTGAGTGATCCGGCGATCATTGCCAATCAACCTGAATACCAGCGTCTTGCCAAAGAACATGCTGATCTTATGCCCTCAGTTCAGACATTCAGGAAGCATAGGGAGCTCGCCGCCAGGCTTGAGGAGAATCGCGAACTTCTCAGTGATGCTGACCCAGATATCAGAGAACTTGCCAAAGAAGACAGCAGACAGATCCAGACTGAATTAAATAAACTCGAGGACAAGCTCAAGCGACTCCTTATTCCCAAGGATCCCAATGACGATAAGGATGTTATTCTGGAAATCCGTGCCGGAACCGGAGGTGATGAGGCAGCCCTTTTTGCTTCTGATCTGTTCAGGATGTACACCAAGTATGCCGAACTGATGGGTTGGAAAGTGGATGTGCTCAGTAGCCATGTCACCGGAATTGGTGGGTTCAAAGAAGTGATCTTCTCCCTTTCAGGCGACCGTGCCTACAGCCGCCTCAAATTTGAAAGCGGCGTCCACCGGGTCCAACGTGTTCCCACCACCGAGTCGCAAGGAAGAATCCATACCTCCGCCGTAACTGTTGCTGTACTCCCCGAAGCTGAAGAGGTGGAGGTGGAAATTGAACCCAACGACCTTCGTGTTGACGTCTTCCGCTCTTCGGGGCCAGGAGGCCAGAGTGTCAACACCACAGATTCTGCGGTCCGTATAACCCATGTACCCACCGGTCTCGTGGTCAGCTGCCAGGATGAAAAATCTCAGCACAAAAACAAGGCCAAAGCCTTGAAGGTGCTGCGCGCCAGACTCCTGGACAGAATGCAGCAGGAGCAGCAGGACAAAACCGCTGAAGATCGTAAGAGCCAAGTGGGAACCGGTGATCGCAGTGAACGCGTCCGCACCTATAATTTCCCCCAGAACCGGGTAACTGAACACCGGATCAATTTAACTCTGTATAAGTTAGAAGAAATTCTTGAGGGAGAGATCAACTCCATCATCGATCCACTCACGACCCATTTCGAAGCCGAATCGATGATGAAATAAAGGAGCCCGGAGGGGATCTGAGCTACCACCTCAGGGGGCTTTAGGAGTCTTTTCTTCGCAAAGAAGTCAGCTGGAGTAATGGAGTGGTGGAGTAATGGAGTAATGAAAAAACCAATTCAAGTTGAAATTAGGGTTTTAGCTTTTGCCAACACTCCAATACTCCAATACTCCAGTACCCCAATATAGATCGCAATCTTTACCGGCAAAGCCATTCACCGCTGACTTGGCCTAGAGGACTAGACTTTCTCTAGCTAAACATAACCATGCCTGAAGAATCCTGGACCGTCCTGAAACTCCTACAGTGGACCACTGATTATTTCCAGAGAAACAATGTGCCCGAGCCTCGCACTTCTTCGGAAGTACTGCTCGCTCATGTGCTCGCAGAAGACCGCCTTTTCCTTTACTTGAATTACGATCGGCCTATGGAAGGAAGCGAACTGGCAGCGTACCGCGCCTGTATCAAACGCCGCCTCGAGGGGGAGCCCAACCAATACATCACCGGACTCCAGGAGTTCTGGTCCCTGCCTTTCCGCGTAAGCCCGGATGTGCTTATTCCCAGACCGGAAACAGAAGTGCTGGTGGAGGCTGTGCTGGAATTCCTTGACAAGGCTGACTCGGACCTCGATATTCTAGATCTGGGGACTGGATCAGGGGCAATAGCTATCGCCCTGGCTCGGGAATTACCAGCAGCCAGAATCGTGGCGACCGATCTCTCCATGGCTGCCCTCGATTTAGCCCAGGAGAATGCTAGGTCACATCAAGTAGATGAGAGGATTTTCCTTGTCCGAGCCGACATGTTTGCCGCCTTACCTGGTGATTCGCAGAAATTCAAAGCAGTGGTTACGAATCCCCCCTACGTCAGCGATGCTGAAATGCTGGAACTTCCCCGAGAGATCCGTGACTTCGAGCCTCATCACGCCCTGGAGGGCGGTCCTGACGGCCTGGCAGCCATCAGGCACATCATTGCAGTGGCCCCCACGGTCTTGTCCCAGGCTGGTGCTCTCTGTATGGAAATGGGGGCCGGACAGGCCGAAAGCGTATCTGGTTTGGTTCTCGAGAGTCAAGAGTACCGGAACTTTCACATTCGCAAAGATTACAGCGGCTTAGACAGGGTCTTGGTGGCTATCAAGAAGTGAAATTCGAAAATCCAGAACACAACTCAAACTACCCATGGATGTGGGATATGTGATATGAGATGTGAAATGACAAAGGTGGTCCTGTTTATCCCATATCTCACATCACACGTCGAGCGGCTAGATCTATTAAACTACGCATTTTGGAGGTAGGATTCCAGATGGATAAGATAATCATTGAAGGCGGCCGCCCTTTGCACGGTACTGTGAACTCGAGTGGCGCCAAGAATGCGGCACTTCCACTGCTTGCCGCAACTCTTCTTACCGGCGGTGTTCATCGGCTGCGAAATATTCCCCAATTGCGGGACATTCGTACCACCAAGACCCTCCTGTATCACCTCGGCGCCACCTTTGAAGAAGGCGATCCCCTGAGTATTCACACCGAAACAGTGGACGATTATGAGGCACCCTACGACCTGGTCAAAACCATGCGGGCCTCGGTCCTGGTGCTCGGTCCACTGGTAGCCCGCTTCAAGAGAGCCCGAGTCTCCCTGCCTGGAGGCTGCGCCATTGGCGCCCGGCCCATCAATCTCCATTTGAGTGGGCTGGAACGGTTGGGTGTCAACATCGAATTGGAGCATGGCTATGTGGAGGCCTCTGCCCAGAAGTTGGTTGGCAATCACATTTACTTTGATATCCCTACGGTCACGGGCACGGCGAATATCATGATGGCTGCCGTGCTTGCTGAAGGTCAAACGGTCCTAGAGAATGCCGCCCGGGAACCAGAGGTAAGTGAACTAGCCAGCTGTCTCACCAATATGGGGGCTACCATTCAAGGTGCGGGCACCTCAGTAATCACCATTGAGGGCGTGTCAGAATTACGGCCCATGGACCATTCCATCATGCCTGATCGTATTGAGGTTGCAACATATCTCACCGCCGCAGGTATCACCGGGGGAAGCATCACTGTCCAGCCATGTGTTCCAGAACACGTGGAAGCGGTTATTCATAAGCTGGAACAGGCTGGCATGCGTTTCGATATCGGCGATGACTATATTACCTGTTCTGCTGGTGGTAAAATCCATCATCTCGATATCAAGACCAATCCCTATCCTGGTTTTCCCACTGATATGCAAGCCCAGATCATGGCAATGATGTGTTTGGCAGATGGCCAGAGCATAATCACCGAAAAGATATTCGAAAACCGCTTCATGCATGTGAGCGAGTTGAAGCGTATGGGTGCCGATATCAGCGTTGAAGGCAACACGGCCATTGTTCGCGGCCGCCCAAATCTGCAGGGAGCTCCGGTGATGGCCACGGATTTAAGGGCCAGCGCCTCGCTGATCCTGGCCGGGTTGGCTGCCGAAGGCATTACCGAGGTATCCCGGGTCTATCACCTCGACCGGGGCTATGAGAGGTTGGAGGAGAAGCTGAGTGGGGTGGGTGCGGTAATCAAGAGAGTGAAAGAGTAAGGAGAAAAAAACTAGGCACTAAGCGCTAGACACTAGGAACGAATAAGTCATTACACTTGGCGCTTGCGCGCTTCGTTGTCACTCGGGCTAGCGCCCGTCAAGAGGCCTGTCGGCTGTCATTAAGTTGTTTCAACCTCACAATGATATTTAATTATAACTGACAGCGAAGCGTATCGACAGCCACTTTAGTGGCCCAGTGACTACCTAATGACAGCATGGCGTAATGACCTAATGACAATTAATGACGCCGAAGGCACAATGACACCGTAGGGTACTGACGGCCACTCTTAGTGGCCACCAAGGGGCATTAACACCTTCTCTTGAAATGGCGCACATTTCATGTTTGCTGTACACCGTCCTCTTTTCTATCTTCTCATTAGCCTGTGTTTCGGCATAGCTGCGGGGCGTCACCTCCCTGTAGATCCCCTTATACTAGCTATTTTGGCCATATTCCTCTGTGCTCTGCTTTGCTTCCTGACTGTTCGGGGTCTGAGATTACTCCTACTTCCTCTGACCGTATTTGTAGTAATGGGAGCTCTCGCTTCCACAACAATTCCCGATCCTGAGCAGCCTCCTGCTACCATTCAGCACCTTCTACAGAAAAAAAGTGTGTTTCTCATGGGCATTATCTCCCAACCTCTTGAACACCGCCCCAGTAGCAGCAGAATTCTTCTCAGACTTGAAGCTGTTAGAGAGGGGGAGAGCTGGCACAGGGCCTCGGGCAACCTGCTTCTTACCGTCCGTAATTGCGAGAAACAATGGTTAGTCGGTCAGCGTCTTATTGGCCGAGTGCGGATTAAGCCAATACGAAACTTAAATAATCCTGGTGGATTCAACTACAGACAATACCTTGCAGACCAACGCATTTGGGTCAGAGGTTATGTGCGGCAAGATGCTGAACTGGTTCCCGTAGGCAAACCAGACAGAGGGCTGAGCTATTTTCTCGATATCATCCGCACCAGAAGCCGCGTTTTTCTGAAAGCCTGGCTCCCCCCTGATATTGCTGGTCTCTATCAAGCTCTTTTACTCGGTGAACGTTATGGACTGAGTGGTGACCTCCGAGAACAACTCTACAACGTAGGCATCGGACATCTGCTGGCTATTTCGGGGCTCCATCTTGGTCTGGTGGCGGGTTTTGCCTTCTTGATATTTCATTTTTTCCTGCGGCGTATTGTGGCTGTGGCTGGCAGGTGGGGGGCACGTCCTGTAGCCGCTCTCGCTGCATTTCCCCTTGCGCTCACTTACGGCTTGCTCACTGGAATGGGTTTGCCTGCGCTACGTGCCACTCTGATGCTCGCATTTTTCACCTTGGCCTTGGTAGTCCAGCGCGAAAAGGATCTGCTCAATTCCCTTCTGCTTGCAGGCTTTCTCATCCTGAGCTTTCACCCCGAGGCTCTTTTTTCAGCATCTTTTCAGCTCTCCTTTATTGGTGTCATCGCTCTAGTGTGGATCCTGCCTATGCTGCCGGTTGTGCGTATACTCCAGCCCCAAGATGGTCAAGACCAAAGATTGCGCCGATTGGGATATCGTCTCTATCAGTTTATTTGTGCCTCCTTGATCTTATCTCTTTTTACCGCCCCGGTGGTCCTTTATCATTTTCACCGTTTGACTCCCGTAGGTATGATCACCAACCTGTTCGCGGTACCGCTTGTAGGGTTTGTTGTTTTGCCGGCTGGATTGCTGGCCCTTTGTTTTCTGCCAGTTTCCACCTTGCTGGCTGGCTTCTTCTTGACGCTTGGCACCCTGGGTCTCAAATTGGTTGTCCTCCTTGCAGCAAAATTCGGCAGCTTGTCCTGGGCTACATTCTGGCCAGGTACTCCCAAAGTCTGGCAGGTAGGACTTGCTTATATTCTGCTCCTCGTTCCATTTACAAAAACCTCTCGCTGGCTGCGAACGAGCATTATTACGGTTTGCTTTATAGCACTGGTCGGTCCATGGTTTATGCCTCACCTCATTCATTCTGCACAATCTGATCTGCGGGTAACTTATTTGGACGTCGGACAGGGGAACTCGGCTGTGGTAGAACTGCCGGAACAGGGGGCAATGCTTATCGATGGCGGTGGCTTTTCTGGCGGGTCGTTTGATGTGGGTCAGCATGTGGTGGCGCCCTATCTGTGGCATCGTGGAATTCGTCGATTAGATGCTGTGGTCTTGAGCCATGCCCACCCCGACCATTTCAAGGGGTTGTCTTTTGTGATAAAGCATTTTCCCACCAAACAATTTTGGACCCCTCAGGTGTCCACGCACGATCCGGACTTTGTAGATCTTATGAATCGGTTGGCTGAAAAAAAAGTAGCATGCCTCGGCCCTCAGGAACTTCCTACCCGCCAAAACATCAAGGGAGTAATGGTTCAGATTCTCCATCCCCCGCCTAATTTTCATCCAGGGCATAAAATTCCAACGAACAGAGAGCTCAACAACCTTTCCCTTGTGGTGCGACTGAATTACAAGGAAGTCTCTTTTCTCTTCCCCGGAGACATAGAAAAGGAGGTCGAGTACCGCCTGGTCAACCAATCCTTCTGCGAACCTGTTGATGTTCTGTTGGTGCCTCATCATGGTAGCCGCACTTCCAGTTCGTTTCGCTTCCTACATTGGCTTCAGCCTCGAATTGCAATATTCTCCGTCGGTTTTGACAACCCTTTCCATTTGCCCGCCAGGCGAGTCTGGGATCGGTACAACGCCCTGGGAACAAGAACCTACCGTACCGACTATCACGGGGCCGTCACTATTCTCTCTGATGGCCACAATATAGAGGTGGAAACCTTTGTCGATTAAAGAATCAGGGTATGAGGTTCCGGCTATTAGCCATCCCTTGAAAGATGAAGAGTCGCAAAATATCAAATTCCAAATCTCAAGGTTTCAGGTGTCGGGTGTCAGGTGTCAGGCAACAAAAACAAAAAAACTGAAACCTGATCACTGAAACCTGAAACCTCCGTGTTTGAGATTTGGTGCTTGGAGTTTGGGATTTCTTCGTGTTCGCCTTGGCGGGCTTCACTCAGCCAATATCGCAGACCAGGGGCACATGGTCGGACAATTTGACCTGTGGTATCTGAAAGTTGGTGGCCTTTATTTCTGGGCTGTGGAA
>JAJDNL010000068.1 GCA_022340745.1 Deltaproteobacteria bacterium | reverse complement strand
CAACCACTTTTTTCTCAGGATCGTAAAGCAAGATTGCCTGGCAGTCGGCGACTTTTATCATCATGAGGAGGCCGGACAATTGGGTAATGAAACCGTCTTTGCCATTTAGGGGGTATGGGCTTGTAGGGTCAAAACGCGGGTACTCACGCAGAACCACGATGTTGTTGCTGTGGTTCTGTCTGGCGTAGATGAGAGAAGAACAATCAGTAGCAGCTCGTACCCGGCGCATGTTTTCTCGTACCTTGCCAGCCTCGTCTCCGGTGTCGTAACTTACGTTCAGACTGGCAAAAGGCGGCGAACTCACCCCTCCCAATCGGGTAAGAACGAGGTGTACTAATTCTGGAAACTCGCTTAACCGATGAAATGTGTAATAAGGGACGGAGCTTTTGACGTGAGGCTGAAAAGTTTCTGAGCCGGGGAGCGCAGTGATGACAGGTGTGGCCATGGAACTAGATTTCCATTTCCAGGCCCTCCCGGGCCATGATGATTTCCAGGTTGCCATTGCCCTTCATCATCTCGTAGTACCGAATGGTCTTATCGTAAATCTCTTGAAGTTTCTCATCGTTGTAGGAGGGCTCATGATGGAATAGAATCAACCGTTTTATGTCGGCCTTGAGAGCAATATCAACTCCCACCATGGAGGAACTGTGGCCCCAACCTTCTTTTTCCATGGCGTCTTCAAGGCTGAATTGGGCATCAAATACGAGGGCCTCACTGTTGGCATAGAAGGAGATATATTCTTCCATTACCCGAGAGCTGAGGTCTTTGTATTCAGCGTCGGTGGCGTAAACAAAAGCACGTCCGTTTTGCGTGATCCTGTAAGAGAATGAGCCACCAGGGTGTCGCAGTGGCATGCTATTGACCGTAAATTCGCCAATGGTCATCTCAGTGTCTTCTTGAAGCTGCATAAACCGAACATCAGCAGACATGGTTTCCAAGCTCACCGGGAAATGGTCAGGATGATGCTGGTCCTGAAAACGTTCTTTGATTCGGGGGTGACGGCCATAAATAAAAACCTGATTGCCAGCTGCATACGCGGGTGTGAAAAAAGGGAAGCCCATTATGTGGTCCCAATGGGTGTGACTTATCAAGAGATGGACCGTGCCTTTGCCTTGACCACAGGGGCCCTGCATGAGTTCGATGCCAAGCTGTCGGATGCCGGAGCCGGCATCAAGTATTATTTTGGTGTTGTCACCGCAAATTTCCACGCAAGAAGTGTTACCACCGGTTGTGGTTCGTTGATAATAGGGAAGGGCTCTAACGTACTTTTCTATCGCCTCGATATCATCCAGGTCCACACCACTGGCGCCATCCAAAGCCTGTACGATTTTATTCTCGATTTCGGTTGGAGGGATGGGTGCTGGAAGCGATCCCCGCACACCCCAGAACTTCACTTTCATAAAAACCCCACAGTAACCACAGAAGAATATTTCGTTTTTTGCCCTCCGGCTTTCAAGGTGCCGTAGTCTATCACATACTTTTTTTCCGAATCAATGCAAAAAAAGCAAAGCTTCCAGTCATCCCGCCTCTCGCCAGGGTCT
This sequence comes from Deltaproteobacteria bacterium, assembly GCA_022340745.1. Classification (GTDB taxonomy): domain Bacteria; phylum Desulfobacterota; class Syntrophobacteria; order BM002; family BM002; genus BM002. Next base: position 2,712 of record JAJDNL010000068.1, on the reverse strand, counting down.
TTCGGCGAGGCAAGCTCATAGCATGCAAGTCGTGTTCCATGATGGTGATGGTAGTCATGGATGGCGTAGAGTGATATCCGCGTGCCACACGGTCAGAGTGAACCGTTTGTGTTTGTGGTGAATTTTGCGCCAAAGGCAATGTGATCTGACAAAGGTTGCGTTCGTGCTAGCGGCGTGAGAACAGCTTGAGAAGCTCTTCCTGGAGCATTTTTTTCTCATTTCGTTCGGCGGATTTGGCAGGCCGTGCTTTTTGGGGTGCAGTGGATCTACTGAACTCTTTCTTGGCTCTTGCCAGGACACTGTCTTCACGACCGAATACTTCTCGCAGTTCTCTTTCCACCTTCTTTCGTTCTCTGGCCGACGTTTCTTTGAGACTCTCGGTGGCGCTCGGACTATCAAAGGCGGTTGGACGAATTTTGGGCTCGATGGCTTCGGACGACTTCTCAGCTGTTCGGCGGCGTCCAGCACCGCGAAGTGCTAAAAGGAAAAAGAGCGGCAGAACCACATAGACAATGGTTTTGAACATTTCTCTTCCTTGAGGATCAGAGAGCCATCTTGTTATTTTTTCTATGATTTTTTCTATATCCATGGTGTGAGTTCTCTTGGCCCTTCATCGCGACCGACCTGGCTCTTATGAAACACCATTATCCGAGTGAAGAGCAGAAAAATCTGCTTTCCTAGTATTCTAGGGGTAAGCGTTGAGGGTGTCAAGGAGCACGAAGCGAGAAGCGCCGCGCGCACCAGGCACTGAGCACTAGACACTAGGCACTTCAATCCGACGCGGAGAAACGGCGAGACGGGGACATTGCGGATTGAGGAATTAAGGGATTGAAGAGAGGCGCAAGGCTCAGGAAAAGACGTTGAAGTTGCTGAAATCGTTAAAGCCGTAAAAATCGTAAGAACCGTATACACAGTCTATCACAGAGATCAGCCTTACCCCTGAGTTGTAACGTCTGATCTCTGATTTCTGCCTGCTTTTTTTAAAATCCGCAATCCGCAATCTAAAATCTACAATCTTCTCGCTGCCTGCCGGGCTTTAGGCTCTAACGGGAAGGCATGGCTTCCTGGCGCTCCACCCTCACTCCCTGAGGGACATTCAGGGCGAACCAAGAAGGTTCCAGGCTTGGGTTTACTTGGATATTGGTGAAGGTGATCTCGTTGATGTTTCCCAGGGGATCCTCGGTTTGAATGCGTACCACTCGATATGATTCAGCAGCTATCCAAAGGGTGACCCGGGCAACCGGTGACTCGGATTCACGCGGCAGCAGCTCTAAACGGAAGCGCACAGGCGGGCCAGGTTCGGGGGGGAGTTGGCTGATGTCGAACGTTTCAGCCAATTTTCCCAAACCGGAAAAAAAGGCCAAGACAATAGGGGAATTAATGATCTGATCAACTTCGTACAGGTATATTGTCTTTTCCTCAGGGACATAAAGCCAAGCCTGCTCATCATTTATGACAAACTGCTGCTTGGGCTCGCTATAGTCCCAACGGATGGCGCGTGGCTTAAGAAAATAGAGCTTTCCTTTAGCAGTTGTCCCGAGGCTTGCGGCGCGAGAGCGGGTTTCTTGGCTGAAATCAGCACGTATAGACCTGGTTTGATCGTATTGACGCTGAACCTTGGCAACAAGTTCTGATGTGGTCTCTTGGCCATAAGCCTCCATGCTCACGACGAAGAGGGCGATGATGGCGCAAAGCGCAAAGCGCAAAGCGCCTAGCGAAAAGCGATTTTTTTTATCTATAAATTTGTAGTTCATAATCGTAAAGCTCAAAATCATCAATCCAGAAGTGCCTAGTGCCTACTGTCTAGTCCCTAGTGCACCGAGCGCCATGCGCTTCGCGCTCTGCGATTACTTTGGTGGCAGGACTTCCCGCGGCTTGCTGCCATCGGTTTCGCTCACCAGACCTTGACGCTCCATCATCTCAATCATACGAGCAGCCCGATTGTATCCTACTCGTAGACGTCTTTGTATCATTGAGATTGAGGCCCGCCTGGTTTCCATCACAAGATTGACCGCATCTTCATACTTCTCATCAATCTCATCCTCGGTGTCCCACTCTTCGGACTTTTCTTGATAATTGAGAATTGTATCGTCGTAATCTGGTTTCCGCTGTTTGCGAAGGAAGTCAGTTATCCGCCTAATCTCTGTTTCAGAGGCGTAGGCACCATGAATCCGCTGTAACTTTGCTGTTCCTGGAGGCAACATGAGCATGTCGCCAGCCCCAAGCAGCGCCTCCGCCCCGTTTGCATCCAAGATGGTGCGGGAGTCAGTCCTGGAAGAAACCTGAAAGGAAATCCGTGCCGAGATATTAGCTTTGATGATACCGGTGAGGACATCGACCGAAGGCCGCTGCGTGGCAAGCACCAGATGCATGCCAGCTGCTCGTGCCATCTGAGCCAGACGGATTATGGACTCTTCCACCTCGCGGGAGGCCACGATCATAAGATCAGCTAGTTCATCAATAATGATAATGAGGTAGGGCAACGGTTGCTCCTCGACCTCCTCAGACTCTCCCGTTGGTGGAGGAGTTTTCAGCCGTGGCTTACTCTTTTTGGCCTGCAAAACCATTTGGTTGTATCGCTCAATACTGCGGACTCCTTTGAGGCTCAAAAGCTCGTAGCGTCTTTCCATCTCGGCAACCGCCCATTTAAGGCCAATATTGGCCTTCTTGGGGTCAGTGACCACAGGATGGAGCAGGTGTGGTATGCCCTCG
>JAJDNL010000061.1 GCA_022340745.1 Deltaproteobacteria bacterium | reverse complement strand
CTCTTGGAGGACCAGACCAGTGCCTGATAGGCCAGAATATTGAATCCCTCGGCGAATTTAATTTCCGTTGCGGCCCGGTCATGGTTGCCCAAAATGCTGATGATTTGCCTCTGCTTTATCAAGTCCACGCATTCGCTTGGGCTGGCGTTGTAGCCAACCAAATCGCCAAGATTGACGATGAGCGAGATATTTTCTTTGTCGATCTCGTCAAGTACGGCCGTGAGGGCCTCAAGGTTAGAGTGTATGTCAGAAATGAATGCGATTTTCATGGAGTCTGGAGTCTGGATGCTGGATACTGGAGTCTGGATACTTGATTATAGATGCTTGATTCTAGACAAGTGGTAATTAGATCTGCTGCTGACCATTGTCCTATGCCCTATGCCTCATGCCCTATGCCTTTCTTCAATCACAGGTCAAATAGGAACGAACGCTTCCGAGGACGATTCGCGGGATATCGTTGGTTTCGTTCACCCCAAAGACTGAGATGTTTTGGTTCTTCACCGAGGCCTTTATGAACCTCAGGGCACCGCTCTTCTTGCCAACATGGACCGCAGTCACCCGGTTTTTCAATCGAGCGAACCGGGATACGGTTTGATCCAGGTTGGTGATCTGCATGTCGGTGATCAGGAAGATGTCCACTTCGCTCTCCTGGGCAACGCTGGTGACCTCTTCGAGGTCAAGAGCCGTACCTCCCCCGAAATACCGACACAATACCTGGTAGATAAGTGAGCGACTGTGGGTAAAGGGCAGATACTCCTTGCCGCCGGCAGGGGCGTCACTGAAGTTGTAAACCGCCACCCTGGCATCATGACGCAGGTACCCGTCCGCGGCACAGCCTCCACCCAACACCGCGTACGAAAGGTGCGAGCGAGGATCAACCATGCTGCCGGAAGAGTCAATGATCACTAAACAATCAGGCGTTTTTTCCTTCTTGTCGTATATTTGCCCCTCCCGCCTCTCCCAGATTTGGGTGATCCCAGGAAGGAACTTTCCGAAGCTGCTCCATGGATCCAAGTCTTTGAAGGGTTGGCAGACCTCCCATGGTCTATGGGAGTGGGGATGGAGGTATCCTGAGCCCTTCATCGGCATTTTCAACAGGGGCAGGGCGTAGTTTTCAGCCAACTTCATGTAATAAATTCGGTTTGCATCAACCGGATTTCCAGCACCGTGCCCCATAGCCTCGGAACTATTTTGTATTGGCATCTCAAGCTCGCTCTGGAGATCCTCAAAAACTTCCACAAATTGTTCCGGTGAGCCAGCCTCTCTGGCAAACTCCCGCAAGGCTTGTTCGATTTCCTCAGGTGCGTACTGCTGGAATCCGTGTTTTCCCATGCGTGTTTGTTCGTCCGGAAGACTACCGTTGTCATCCTCGAGCAGAGGACGGATGCCGCGGATGAAACGGGCGAGACTCATCATCCATCTCCGCTTGTCTAGATAGGGAATGGAGACCAGCCGATTTACTGTCTCTTGATCTCCCTTACTGCCCAAATCCAGTCCCCAGATTCTCTCGTAGAGTGCTAAGATCACCTCTTCTACAGGGGTTTGCGCGCCACTTCTGTAAAGATCCGGCAAAGAACTCTGCCTTTCTTTTACGGCATGGGTGTCCGCTACCACGTCCATGAAAAGGTCTGTTGCTTTGCGGGCAAGGTCTCTGTCGCCCAGGATTTCCTTGGCACGGGCATAAAGGCGTAGATGGGTGGAAAGATCCCAGGGACAGCAGGTATAATGGCTGACGCCGTGATCCAGCAGTGCCTCCAGAACTGTTTCCGCTGGAAGGGAACGGGTCATGGTTCTAATGTAGTCAAGATTCAAAATGATCTGCTTATTGCGGATTTCCATGGCCACCGGCGAGGGACTGTCATCAAACCTGGGCAGAGGAATTTCAGGGTAGAGATGCCGACGACGAATCTCAGGCCAAAGCCGCTTCAGCAGTTTCTCAAGATCCTCGACTTGCTCTGGATCTTTCCGGTGCTTGTTCGTTTGTGCCATGACCAGTCTATCTGCCCTCTGTCCAAGGTCTGTTTAGCCGAGATAGCCTATTTCCAATCTGCAATCTACAATCCAGCGTCTGTTTCTTGTCTTTCTCGCCGTGTCTCCGTTTCCCCGCGTATCCGCGTCATCCTGTCGTGCCTAGTGCTTAGTGTCTCGTTCCTAGTTTATGTCTTCTGTTCTCTGTTTTCGGCTCGCTGCCATCTGTCTCCTACCTGCTGTCTTCTACTATCAGGCCATTAAGCTATCCACCACTGCCTCTCCAGCTTGATAAATTTGGCCGGAGGTGATGCGGCCGAGGCCTCGGATGCGACTGCCAACCCAAATCTCTCCCCCCTGCATCCATTCGCCGGTATTGCGGCCGCAGTTTTTCTGGATGGAAATTTTGCCTTCTGTCATCCCGGCTCCGGTCCAGTCACCTGTGGCGCCGGTCACGGTAATATCACCACCCTGAAGAGCAGAGCCGGTGAAGTTTCCCGTATCGCCCTCGATGCGAAGGGATTTTCCATAGGGGAGTCGATAGCCGAGAAAGTGTAAGGTTCGCTTCATCTCGCCGAGCCGCAGTACGATTTTATCTTCGGCAACGTGATTGCACAGGGCAGCGACGTATATCCCCGCTGGCCCGGAAATGAGATAGGGAATGTCAACGCCGCTGTCCAACACATAACAGAAATCCTCAATGCTGTGGGCATCGTAACTCAGGTCCTGTATTACTTCAGTGGCTGTTTTATATGCCTCAATTACCCGGTTGTGTTCCACAAACCAAACAAGGCTCTTCAGTTCCTGCTCTACTAATTTGCCATAGCCCGATGTCAATTCAGCCATGATCTGATCATGGTCAGCTGACAGCCGGTCCAGGGGTAGAGTTTTGGCCTTGGAAAGAAACTCTTTAAAATCCTCAAACGGATTAAACACTTACTCCTCCAGGTTCAAATCTTTTCGGATCTCAACATAAATAGGATGGTCGCCAGCCACAGGCTCCTGGGCTTCCCCTTGAAAGATGCGATAGGCGGTGGCCAGCGCCTCTTTCACGTGTTCGGCCTGTTCGCTGTAGCGCTGGAAGACTTCGTTCATGGCTTCCCGGGCCAGGTAGATTTGCAGAGGGTCATTGCGCCGATCTTTTTGCAGCAGGGAAAGGTGCGTATCTGTCCACTGTGCCCTGTGGGCCAGACAATAGGGGCCAACCGCACGCATCTCTTCGATTCCCACTGCAGACGCCTCAGTAAACCAGGCCAGTGCTTTCGCGTAGTTTGACAAAGATACAGGGAAACGGTTGGAGGCGCAGTTACGCAGTTTGTGGCAGAGATAGCCGGTGTAGTGACATCCCTCTTCGCACACCTCGTTGGAACGTTTCTGCCCGTGGCGGTCGCAAAAAGAGAGTTCAGCCAGCAGCATTCTCGCATAGGCATTTGCGTCCTGTTCCAGGGCTATGGAAGTGATTTGCTCCCGAACCTCTGTTCGACTTGTATGATCAAGGGTAGGGATCTGCAATGATTCTTGGAGGTGGGCCCCGAATGCCTCGGCAATGGCGGCGATTTGGGAGTCTTTTTCTTCAGGTGTTGAACGTTTCTTTAAGGCCTCTTGGAGCTGCCGCTCCAGGTCCGGATGGCGCAGTAGTTCCTCCTTTTCCTGTCGCTGGCTGATCAAAAAACCATAACTGGGACCGGGATGACGAGACTCGACCATGACATCAAAGCGGTCCAGCAAAGGAGCAATGATGGTATTGGTTCCCTGGTCTTGATAGTTTGCCGTGGCAAAGAGGCAGTATTCATTGTTGCGAATCATCTCGTTGAGATATTCCCAATTACCCCGATCCACCCCATCCAGGATCATGCTTTGTTTGGTCTCCGGCAGCCGGTTGATCTCATCCACAATTTTCACGGGAAGCTGGACAAAGTGAGACCAGACTACTTCTTCTTGCCCCTGGTTCAGTTTGCCGAGGTCAGGTCTGCCAATAATTTTTTCCTCTGTCTGTTCGGGGTGTCCGCCAACCTCGCTGGCCCAGACGGTACCTACCGGCAATTGGTACAACAAGGAGCCAACATATTCAGCAGCGGTTGTTTTCCCCAGACCTGGCTCACCGATGATAAGGGCCTTACCACCTGTTAAGGCGGTCAGGAGGGTGAACAGCAGGGTAGAGTTGAATTCCTCTCCACCCACCTTGATATCGGGACGGTTAAAATAAAGGCGTGACTGAATAAAATCATAGAGCTCTCTAACCGTATGTCTATACGTGCCATTTTCCATAGCTACATTTCTCCTTCGTTGCACCTACTATATCCTCTCCGCTGGTTGAAGTAAACAAGGAGGCATAGGGCATGAGGCATGGGGCATGGGGCATGGGGCATGGAGCATGGGGTAGTACCGAGGAGAGCAGGCAGCCCGCAGCTGGCAGGAGGAAGCAGGGAGATTAGAAAATTGGAGAATTAGAAAATTAGTCAAAGAGATGAATTTCTTACCCTTATCGCTTACCGCTCACTGCTTACCAGTAACCGTTTACCGTTTACGATTTCAACGACCTAAACTGATCTAACGATTTGACCAATAAAGCTCTACGCTTCAAATTGAAATCCTAATTGACAGTGGAACGGCTATTGCAGTAGTTATGATAAAAGGTGGAGGTCATTTTGAGACTGCCAGAAAAATTCTATCAGCATTTAACGATCGAGGCTGCGAGGGGGCGCAGATGAATGTCCGAAACATTATGGTAACTGAATTGGTAACCTTGCACGTTGATGAAGAGTTGTCTTTGGCCAGTGACATTATGAATCTCGCACGCATTCGGCATCTGCCCATTGTGGAGGGAGAACGTCTGGTGGGCATTATCAGCCAGCGCGATCTGTTTAGGGCCTCTCTGGCTTCAGTGATGGGCTTTGATTATGCTGAAACCCGCGACCATCTCAAGTCCGTTGCCATAAGGGATGCCATGGTAAAAGACGTAATCACCGTGGGGCCGGATACGGATGTCCAGGTGGCGGGGAGGATTATGTTGGAGAAAAAGATCGGCTGCTTGCCGGTGGTTGAGGGTGATCGTCTGGTGGGCCTGCTGACGGAGACCGACATCATTCGCTGTTTTCTGATGCATTACGAGGAGTGCGTATCGGGTGACTAAGCCCTAACGTTGCACAGGTTTGGCTCGTCCGGTCTTTAAAGAGGTCAGGTCGGCGCACCTTGAGTGTTGTTGAAGGTATAGAGAAAAGCAACAATTCATGACTGGGGCAGCTTGGCCTTGAATTCCTCCAGGGCAACTTTCTCCAGATACTTGCGGTCTGCCAGCGATATTTCAGTGAATTTAACCCCGATAACACGTGGCCGGTTGGACCCATTTTTCCTATTTGACCAGATCACGATTGCGGCTACTTTCATGGGCTCTATATCGGGGGCCTTGATGGTCATAAAGACCGGCTCATTTAACTCTAAATGCTCTGTGCAGTGTATATGGGCACCCCCAGCACTTATGTCTTTTGTTTTTCCCTCCACCAATCCCTTTTTTGTTTCTAGGGTGACAGGCCAGTCAACTTTTATTCTGAATGACAAGCGCTTCTGCTCGCCCACTTCGAACGTCTCCACGCTACAATCTCCTTTCACATCTTTTTCAACCGAATTTCTGGCGATTGTCTGTAGCCCACTGCCTTGTAAGGGGAAGGGCCAGGTTCGATGGTACCGGAACGGGTGAGAAGGGGCAACAAGGTTCTCGCGGTTTCAGCAGCGTTGTTCTTTTGAAGGATGTGAGCTTTCCTGAGTTCATCATTCGCCGGCAACTGGCTCGGATATTTCAATCAGTATGCAGGGTCTCCCGCACCTCTCTGCAGGTTGACCAAAAATGGCAGTCTATGCCCCTTTTCACCTCTCATGGGCTCCATGGCTTCTGGACGCCTATTGCGACACCTGATACAGCATGTGATCATGCAAAAACTTGGCCATAATTCTTCAATGGCTTTGTCTTCCTCTCGCATTAACAGATGCGAGGTAGATTCTCGAACTAATGTAATTCCTAGGAAAATGGTGGTTTTTCGTATTGAAAACGGTTCCACGAGAGTTACTCTTTCCAAATAAGGTGCGCACACGGTTGCGCAAAAGCAGAATCATAGTAAGATTTCAAGGAGACTATTATGTTTGCTGCAACTACCATACAAGAGTTCGAGGCGAGCCTTCGGGGTGAGCTTATCCAACCCAACGACGAGGGCTACGATGACGCCCGTAAGGTCTGGAACGGCATGTTCGACCGGAAACCGGGAATCATTGTACGCTGTGTGAGCACAAGCGACGTGATCAACGCCGTGAATTTCGCCCGGGACAAGAACCTGCTCATCTCAGTGAGAGGCGGCGGCCACAACGTCGCCGGCACTGCTGTATGCGACGACGGCATGGTGATTGACCTGTCGCTCATGCGAAGGGTCAATGTGGATAAGCTGAACAGGACGGCGCGGGTGGACGGCGGTGCACTGTTGGGTGACGTCGACCACGAGACCCAGTTGCACGGTCTGGCGGTTTCAGCCGGTATCGTCTCACATACAGGTGTAGGCGGACTGGCCTTGGGTGGAGGGTTCGGTTGGATCAGCCGGAAGTACGGCCTTTCTGTTGACAATCTAATTTCGGCTGAGGTTGTCACAGCAGACGGCAGGCTGGTCACAGCCAACGCTGAGGAGAATCCGGATCTTTTCTGGGGCGTCCGGGGTGGCGGTGGCAACTTCGGTGTTGTCACTTCATTCGAGTTCAAGTGCGCGGAGATAGGCACCGAAGTTTATTCGGGCCTGATCATCAAGAAGTTCGAGGACGCTAAGAAGTACATGCAGTTCCACCGTGAATACGTCCGGAAGCTGCCGGACGAGATGACGGTGTTGGTAGTGGTGCGTCACGCTCCCCCGCTACCTTTCCTGCCGAAGGACGTGCATGGGAAGATGGTAGTGGTGGTGCCGTTCGTGTGGCTCGGCGGGCAAGCAGACGGTGAGAAACTCCTCAAGCCGATCCGCGAGATCACAGAGCCTCATGGTGAGGCCATTGGCATGAACTCGTGGGTGGGCTGGCAGTCCGGTTTCGATGGGCTTGTGGATCACGGCGCTCGGAACTACTGGAAGTCTCATCACCTCGAGGGACTCTCCGACGGTTGCATCGACAAGATTGTCGAGTTTGCCGGGAAGATGCCGACCGACGAGTGTGAGGTGTTCATCCCGCACATGGAGGGTGCTCCAAGCCGGGTGCCGGAAAACGAGACGGCCTTCGCGCACCGCAAGACACCGTTCGTCCTGAACATTCACACACGGTGGCGGAACGGTTCGGACGACGAGAGGTGCCTCGCTTGGGCCAGGGATTTCCACAGTTCCACCCAGGAGTTCGCCCAAGGTGTCTACGTGAACTTTATCAGCGATATGGGAGAGGATCAGGCCAAGGAGGCCTACACGTTCGAGGTCTGGAATCGCCTCGTGAAAGTCAAGAATAAGTGGGACCCGAACAACCTATTCCGCCTGAACCAGAATATTAAGCCAACACCGCAGCAGGAAGCACAGCCACTTTTAAAGCGCAGCAGTTCACGGTAACTGTCGCGGTTACCCTAATGTTGCATACCTATGTCGACGCGCAGCTCAGGCGCTTGCGCCGCGTGGGAAAAGCTGGCTAGGGGTGTGGAATAGTCTAAGATCAGGCTGGGGCAGGCTGGTGATACGATTGGTGCCTGGGGGGGGAGTCGAACCCCCACGGGACATGGTCCCAAGGGATTTTAAGTCCCTTATGTCTACCAGTTCCATCACCCAGGCACGAAGAAAGACAAGTCAAAGCAGAATCTAGAGGTTTTCCCCGGAGATGTCAATTGTTAGGTAGGGATGTGAGATGTGAGAAGGCATAGAGCATAGGGCGTGGAGCAGAGGGAAATACATCTGGCAGATTTCAGCAGCGAGCAAGGAGATTAGTCAATTAGAGAATTAGAAAATTAGTCAAACACATGATTGTTTATCGTTACCGCTTACTGCTTGCTGGTCACCGTTCACTGTTTTATTATTCAACAGATCAACCAATTCCTTAATTCCTGAATCCCTAAATTCCGCAATCCGACATCTTCTAATAATCTTTCCCCAAAAGATGCAGATTTCCAATATGGACCCGCTTGAGGCCAGCGCTTTCGGCAACCCCCTTGCAGCGAAGGGCATGGGTTTGGGAGGTGGTGGGAAGATCCTGCAAATGGAAGTGCGGATAAAATGCCAACAGACTGTAGGGAATCTCCGGGTTCAACTCAGCAAGGTAGCCTGAAATTCCAGCGACTTCCTCCTCATCTACATAGCCAGGAACCAGCAGGGTACTGGCAATGAGCATTGGTGGCTCTGGCCGCTGCTCAACCAACGTGCTCAGGACTTTGAAGTTCTCCAGGGTTTTTTTATTGGTAACCCCGCACAAGGCATAGTGAACACTTTCATTCCAGGCCTTGAGATCGAACTTGATGCATCCTCCCGATTCCAGTGACAGCCTACCCATCATGCTGAGAAAGGGCTCCTGCACACCGCCGTTGGTCTCCCAACAGACCCTGAGGATTCGCCCGGATGAGCTTTGCAGGGCGAGCTTGGAGGTCTTTAAGGCGTGGAGAATGTGCGGTGTGGGGTCTCCGCCAAAATAACAAATGCAGGTTGTTTTATCTTGCACTGCCCCGGCCAACTGCCTGGCTGAGATGCGCTGAGGTGAGCGAGTTCGATCTTTGAACTGATGATTCTGACAGTACAGGCAGTTGAACGAACAGGCATGGTAGAATACGGCCAGATTGTTATGGCCATGTTCAGCCCCTTTGGAGACAGCATACGTGGGGTAACCACAGCCTGTGCCGCCGGGACAAACAAAATCTCCCACGCAGTTGGTGGGAAGGGGGTCATAGTAATAAGAAAGATTGCCCTCGTGCGGGCGTCCGCCTTTTATGGTGCCGCTTTCCACTCGGCGCAACCCGCAGAAGCCCACGCCGCCTTCCGGGATTCTGCAATGGTGCACACAAAGCTGGCAGCTGATGCCAGTCTCTGCCCGGGGAGGGTCTTCAGGAAGACCATAAGGCTTCCTGCTACGATCGTGAACCAGCTTGATCTTCGGCCACACTTCCTCAAAATGCGTCCGAATACAATCTGCGCAAAAGCCTATTACAGCCGAGATGGTAAGGCCGCCTTTGCCGCATTGTCGGCAGGAGCCCAGGCGATATCTAAATATTCCTTTATCAATGCCAGTCATGATTCTCTCAAAAAGATATCAGGTGTCAGGAAAAAAACAGAAAAGCTGACACCTGAAACCTGAACACTGAAACCTTAGTCACTCCGATACCTCATTTTATCCTTGTATCTTTTTTAGGAAAAGTTTCAGGGCCAGATCCCGGGTATTCTCCGATATGGAGACCAGCGAAACATCATCTCTTGTCTTGATAGATTGTATGAAGCGGTCACCCTTTATGGCAACGGAGCCAATGACCAGGTTGTCTGAAGAGAGTGCCTGGATGAGGGTCTCTTTGAAAAGTCGAGAGAAACATTCCATTTTGCCAATTTCATCAACCACCACTATCTGATCCGGCGTGGAAGGAAGCATGCTAGGCACTGCGATCTGGTCTAGATCTTCTAGATTCACTCCGTATTTACCCACCCTGAATGCACTCCTTATGCGCTGATGGGCTAACACCCCGGTCTTTCCTTGAAGTGTGGTTATGGAAAAACCAACCCGCCGGCCCTTCTCCCTGAGTTCTTGGGTAAAGAATCCGGTTGCCGGTCGGCTGATCCTCTGAACCACTTTTTCGATTAGAGTTGATTTACCCGAACGAGGTGGCCCGGTAACGAGAATATTATTGACTGACACGGGAACTCTCCTGACATTAGGCTTTAGCGACCCCCTATGAATATTAGGCAAAAAGAGAAGATGAAAGTCAATCTGAGAGTTGTTAAAGTAACCAATTTGAGGAGGTGCACTCGCGGGCAAAAGGGTAGGGGGGAGGGGAGGATGAAAAAAATTGTGGAGTTGAGCAAGCAAAATCCCGTAAACTACAATCAGCTTATTCTCTGGAATTGAAGCTCCCTGCAGCAAGACTTGTCGACGAGCTCAAGTCGACTCGCTGCAGTCCCGCTGAAGCGGGATTCGAAATGTAAGGAAGTTATTCTATTTTATTGTAGTTCACTCGCTAACCCCGCAGCCCCGGCGACGGGATTTCCGCTCCGCTCCAGCAAGCTACGGGGTTAGCGCTCGCTGTAGCATTTTCAAAAAGCTCCGATCAGTCGGATCGCGGCAAGGACAGGAAGGCTTTCTATGGACGTTAGACTGGAGAATCTTCTGACTGACAAGATAAACCTGGAACGGATTCTCGATAGCCTCATGGAAGGTATTATTGCTCACGACAAGGAGAGGAGAATCCTTTTCTTCAATCGAGCTGCTGAAAAAATAACCGGATACGACCGGGAGGAGATCTTGGGGAGGGACTGCCACGACGCCTTTGGATCACCGTTTTGCGGTGGCCGTTGCTCTTTTTGTGGTGAACCGCCCAATTCCTGGACAAATGTTGACTATCCCCTTAACCTTGTAACCAAAGATGGCAGTTCCCGGCGGATTGAGATGTCGGTCACCGGCATGACCGATGAAAGCGGCTGTTTCACTGGTGTGCTTGCTGCCTTCCGAGATGTGACCGATCTGATTGGGCTGCAAATCAGACTGGGCCAAATTACCAGTTTTGCCGGCATCATTGGCCAAGATCACAAGATGCTCCAGATCTTCGAGCAGATCAGGGAATTGGCCACCAACGACTACCCGGTGCATGTAATGGGGGAGACTGGAACCGGCAAAGAATTGGTAGCGGCCGCCATCCACAATGAGAGCCGACGGGGTGGGGGTGCATTTGTTCCTATCAACTGTGGTGCCCTGCCGGAGGGCGTGCTAGAAAGCGAGCTTTTTGGACATGTTAAAGGTGCATTTTCCGGTGCGATCCGCGACAAGAAAGGACGCTTTGAATTGGCCGATGGCGGGACCATCTTCTTGGATGAGGTAGTAGATCTAACCAAAGGTATGCAGGTAAAACTTCTTCGGGTCCTCCAGGAAGGAACCTTTGAGCGGGTAGGCGGGGAAGAGACAGTTTCTGTAGACGTACGGGTAATCAGTGCTGCCAACCGCGACCTGAAGAGAGAGGTGGAGAGGAAGAATTTCCGCGAAGATCTCTACTATCGACTGAACGTGGTGCCCGTTGAGTTGCCGCCACTGCGCGAGCGTAAGAATGACATTCCTTTGCTGGCTGAGGAATTCCTGAGACAAGCGAGCGAACAAGGGCAGAAAACGGCTGGTCTTTCCAAGAAAGCCCTCTCCCTGATGATGGACTATCTCTGGCCAGGGAATGTGCGAGAACTCCAGAACGCCCTCCACTATGCTCTGGTAAAATGTAAAGGGAGACTGATTCGGCCAGAGGATCTACCGATGGAATTGAAGAGCAGAAGATCTTCCCGCCGGGGACCGACGCGAAAGCTCAATCCGGAAATGGTACAGGCCGCCCTGGACCGAACCGGCGGCAACAAAGCCAAGGCAGCAAGGCATTTGGGCGTCGGCCGTGCTACTCTGTATCGATTTCTCGAGGAGTTTCCCGATGTCTCATGAGACACTTGTGTCTCAAGAGTAAATTTGGTACACTCTCTCAATTCCCTCCTACTCCTGTGTACATAATATTAATGATTATAAATGGTTATAAGTAAAGATTTCAGGCAACCTCACAAGTGTCTCATAGATGTCTCAACTAACCCCGGTGCGGGGCTCGGTGGTTCACGCTCCGGTCTTTGTGTAACTATTTGATATAAAAACATTTAATTTGTTTGTTCTTAACAGGTCTCACCTTGGCACGAATCTTGGGTTAATACAAGGGCGAAAATAGTGACTCGTCAGACTAATGCCAACAGAAGCCAAAACGTTCAACAAATGTCGATGATATGGCGGAATCTCAGCACCCATAACAGGAGATACAGAGAAGGAAGGCAATAATGTCACATGAAAGACTCACAACCGGCAGTGAAGTACCCTGTGGTGTCTACAGATGTAACGCTTGTGCCAAACAAATAGATGTGCAAGAGGATAAAACCAAGTTACCCCAATGCAGCGCCTGCGGGGGCTTTGCCTGGCGGACCAAAAGGGAGTGCAAGATAAGCGATTCTACTCAACAATCTAGATGAGGAGGAAGATATGACGAAAAAAAGGTACGAAGTGAAGGGAGCATGCCCCCACTGTGGCTGTGGCACGGTGTCTCATTTGAGTGCTGATGAGATCAAGGCCAAGACCATTGACGGAGAAAACCTAGAGATCAATTGCCCCGAGTGTATGGAAGTACATAGGGCAAACATCAAGTCGGCCTGTCCTGATTACGCCGATGAATGTCACCTTTAAGGGAAGACGGTCGGGTTTGGAAAGGAGATACCATGGCGAAGCCAGAGGACATGTATCAGTGTCAGACTGTAAACTGCGGTTGCTTTTACGACCCGGACCGAGGGGACAGAAGGGGCAAGATCCCCAAAGGAACCCAGTTCGAGGAAATACCGGAAGAGTGGAAATGTCCCGTCTGTGGTGCCGGGAAAAAGATGTTCAGACCGCTGGCAGGCCCAGGTTCAGTTGCTGAAGAAGGGTCTTAATATTTCCTATTAATATCTGTATAAGAAAGTAAATAATTTTGAGACCTTGCAGCGAATCAATTAAGAAAACGCTTGATATGGTTAAAACCATGCTCGAACTCGCAGACGAGGGCGATGCTGTGCGCGAAGATGTGGGGTGTGGCATACTGTACGCTGTGCTGCGTGATTCGGCTTATAAAATAAAGAAGCTAGCCGAAGCTGAGCGGGAAGCTCATAACCAGAAAGGCTGGTGGGGAGAGTAATGGGGAGGAGATGAAACTATGGCTACGTTCAAGTGCACCAACTGCGGTCATGAGAAAGAGGGCAGATGCAAGCCTCAGAAGTGTCCTGAGTGTGACGGCAAGAAGACTTTTGAAAAGAAGGAATAGTGGTGGCGGAGAGGTCTGATGCGATTCGGTCCCATTGAACTCTACAAGAAGCTAGCAAAGACCAATTGTGGTGACTGTGGCCAACCCTCTTGCCTGGCTTTTGCCACCCAGGTGGTGGGATTTGGACAGGAACTGAGGGACTGCCCCCATTTGAATGAGGCCACGCTCGATGAGGTGGCCAGGACAATTGCGGAGCAAAGGGATAAGGGTATCTTTGTCAAGAAAGATAACCACAAGATAACTCGTGAGCACCTGAGGGAGAAGATTGGAAATCACGACTTCGAGGCCATCGCTCCGGGTTTGGGGCTGAAATATACGACACGAAACGGTATGGATGCTCTGGAAATTCCTTACTTCGATCGTACTGTCACCATGAGTCGTACCGGTATTGTGGTCGGAGAAACAGAGAAGTTCGATCCTTGGGATGAGGTTCTTCTCTATAATTATATCTTTTTCTCCGGTTCAAAGCCTTTAAGCGGAGAATGGGTAGGGCTGGAAAGCTTTCCGAACTCTTTACCTAAGCGCGTAGCACTGGAAGAGGGTTGCCACAAACGTATCCATCAGTATTTTGCTGGAGCAAGACCTGAGTTGGAGATCGCCTGCCAAAGGCTGGGAGGCATTCCGGTCTTGAATGGTCACAATGGAGATCTGGCCTTCAAGTTTACGCCGCTTCCCAGAATGCCGCTTCTCTTGCTTTTTTGGGACGAGGATCGGGAAGAGGGATTTGAGGCTCAAGCAAAGATTCTTTTCGATGCGACTGCCCTCGATTATCTGGATCTTGAAGGTCTAACTTTTGTGGCCGAGAAACTGGCCGATAAATTAACATCCATCTAACTATCTAAAAGGAGGAACTTAATGTCTAAGTCAGAACAACATTTGAGGGATGCGTTTGCAGGGGAGTCCCAGGCCAACCGTAAATATCTCGCCTTCGCCGAGAAGGCTGAGAAGGAGGGTTATCCACAGGTTGCCAAACTTTTTCGGGCTGCGGGAGCGGCTGAAACCGTTCACGCCCACGCTCACCTGCGCGCTCTGGGAGAAATTGGAAAGACTATGGATAATCTGAAGGTGGCAGTAGAGGGCGAGACCCACGAGTTCAAGCACATGTATCCTGAGATGATCGCTGACGCCAAAGAGGAGGGCAACAAGACGGCGGAGCGGAGCTTCGTGTATGCCAACGAGGTGGAGCAGGTCCATGCGAAGCTCTATCAGAATGCTATGGACAATCTGGACAGTCTGGAAGAAGTGGACTACCATGTCTGCAGTGTCTGCGGCATGACCGTTGAGGGTGAGGCGCCGGATAACTGCCCGGTGTGCGGAGCACCAGCGAGTGCGTTTTTCAAGGTGGATTAATAAACCCTAACGGTGCATACCCAAGGAGTCATCCAACAGCTGAGAGAGGGCGTGATCGGATGCTGAGCATAGAAGATATCAAGGAGAACCAGGAAATCATGGACTGTCTGAATCTGGAGATGACTCCTGAAAAGGCGGTGGCGCTCTATCTGGAGTGGGGATCGTCCTGGGCCCATGGTCGGGACTTTGTCCGCTCTGACAGCGATGTGAGTTGCTACTTCACCATTGATGCCTGGAAGACCCCAGCTCAACTCCTTCTTGTGCGGCATAGCACGGCGGAGGCCGAAGTTGTTGGAGAGGTGGCGGTTCCCGCTGATCTGATGAAAAGGGAACTGGAGTCGTGGGGTGGCAGGAGAGGTACTTACGGGATCAGCGAAGAGGTCAAGAACTGGTTCCGTAAAAAGCTGGCCTTGGACTGAACCGGATGTGGGTTTACGGGCGATGAGACGGAACATGAGAGAGCCAGTCTCCATGCGGGACTGGCTCTTTTTGTGCCGTATGGTGAGAGTGAAGGGGTAGTGATAGATCTTGACGAACTTGAGTTGTACAAACTATTATCAAATAAGACTATCCAATTATTTGATACATCTGCGGGAGGTTAAGAATGAAAAAAGAGGAATTGATAGCTATGTTGAATAAGGACATGGCTGAGGAGCATGCGGCCATACTGCGTTATCTGATTCACAGCTATCTGGAAGGGGAGAATACACCCCTGGGGGCCAGTCTGCTGTCGCGAGCCAGGGAAGAGATGTGGCATATGCACTGGCTTGGGATGATTATCGGGAAGCTGGGGGGAGAACCAAACCTGACCCCGGCCCCGTATCCATATGACCCCACCAACCGTGCGACCATATTCAAATCATATGTTGACTACGAGCTGAAACTGATACCTCACTACAATGGTGAGGCGGACAAAGTTGATGATCCTCACATCAAGCGGGTTCTACAGAGGGAGGCCTGGGAATCAGAATACCATGCCAGGAAGTTTCAGCGGATTCTGGACAAGATGACACCTGAGCAGGCAGAGGGACTGCCAGGCGAAGAAAATGAACTTCCTGAGGGTTTTATTGAACGACTCCAGGGGTTGGTGGCCGGCAAGTACACCGAAATGTTGCAGCATATCCGCTCCTCCTGGGTGTTCCAGCAGGAATCCATCGTTGGCTGGCAACTCATGGATTTCGCCATGACCAAGATGAAGCAGCTCGCCCACCTCGCCGAGGAGATCGCCGAGAATGGCATCACGCCGCGGTTTGATGCTGGGAAGATTGACCTGAGCGCGTCAGTTGGCGCCGCACTCAAGAAGGGCCTCGAAGATGTGCGAGGGGCTCGTGAGGAGCACGTTACATTCCAAGGTGAAAGTGAGACGCAAAAACATTCGGGTCTCTTAATTGAGCTGGACCTTGCCCTCAAGCAGGAGGAATACGAGGCTGCAGAGCTTGAAGACTGGAGCAAGAAACCGTGAGGTAAATATTCGGGCACTTTAACGGAGGACTTAGAGAAAAATCATGGAAGAAGGTAGAGGCCAGAGAAAGAGTCTTCGGGTACCAGTCAATCTGGATGTACGTTGCGATTTGGCTGACGGCGTCAGTATTAGGGCCAAGATCGTTAACCTTGGCACGGAGGGAATTTTCATTAAATCAGCCACTCCACTCAGCCCTGGAGATGGCTTATCCATGGAGTTCCTTTTGCCGGGCACCCTCAATTCAATCGAGCTGGATGGAGAAGTAATGTATTCTCGGGTTCACGAAGAGGAGCAAGGCCAGGATGAAAATATCCATATGGCGGGGATCGAATTCTCTGATCTAAAAGAACCGTATCACGGTATGATCCGGGACTACACACTCAAGATGCTCAACAACGAGGAGTTGTTGCGGGATGGGGGTATCCTCCTGGTGCTCGATGACCTCCGCAATCTCCCGCCCGAGGACCGTTTGAAGGCTTACAACATTTTGATAAAGAAAGGCTCAGGGCATATTCTGTGAGGTTGCCTGCGGCGATTGTAGATTCAAGATTGTAGATTTCAGATCTATAAAAGAAGAACGAAAATCAATCTGCAATCTGAATTCTAAAATCTGCAATTCAAGGTACTCTATCTAGAGTAACTTGAAGACCTCAAGCCAGCCTTGCCGCTCTGCAGCAACGGTTTTAAGAGCGCTGGCCGAGCCCACTACCTTCACCAACCCGCTCCGTTTCACCCCCTCTAAAACATCAGCGAAGTTTCTGAAATCCTCAACTGAGGTGCTGAGTACATTTTCGCGCAACAGTTGGCGCTTCTCTTCATTGTCTTTGGTGAGATAGCGCACCATGGAAGTAAATCCCTTGGCATCCGGGAGAAGATGTCTGTCGATCTCTCCAATTGTTCCGATGATACTCTTGGTGATTTCATCATCTGTGAGGTCGGTGGACCGTAAGAAATTTACTGTTTCGTCAAATGTTTCTATTGTCTTGATGAGATTGGGGTCTCTGTAAGAGACAAAAGTTAGGGTGCCTGATAGATGATTGAATAAACAGAAGGCACCGTAAGCTCCCCCCTGGACGCGAACACGGTCCCACAGCCAAGCTGTCCGCAGGTAGCGTGAGATTACATGCGCCGAGCCGTGTAAGCGGTAGCCCAGTTGATAGAGATTCGCCCCTTTGCCCACGTAATTAACCTGTGCCGGTATGATCATTCCTTCGAAACCGGCAGACTCCTCAGGTGACCACTTGAATTCTTGGACATTATTCGCTGGCAATTGTTTTAACAATCCATCCAAATGAGGATTGAACTCCGACCAGTCATTCTCGTCGCAGGTGGCGTTGATGATCATGTTCTGTCGGCTCACTAAAGTTTGACGCATATGTTCCAGGCTGGCCAGTACATCGGCCCAGTCCTCGTCCACCTTACGAGTGAGGTCTCGCAAGAAAAATAAATAACTGACGCCTTTCATCTGTTCGGCAACCCAGTCCGCCTCGCTAAAATGGGCCCGTAGCCTCATGTTGACCACCTGATGTCCTTCGGGCACTAACCGCTGTTCATGCCGGGCCTTCTCCTCCAAGAGCATTTGCCGAAAGCGCTCCTGGTTGTCGAACTGCACCGTGAGAAGTACGTCCCGTAGAATGGCCGTGAGGTCATGGCTCTGCGCCAGCATGGACTTGCCGCGCAGAAAGAGCCAGGACGCTCCCCGCTCTTCGCCACCGACAGCAGAAGCGAAAGATTGGGGGTGGATTCCTCCGGTCTTGCAACCAATACGCTGCGTGAGGGTGACGAAATCTTCTTTCTCGGTGCCCATCTCGAGAAGAGCTCGGCCAAAGAGAGGGACGAATGGCAGGTACTGTTGTTCCATTGCCTGGAGGTTGAAACCCACGTCCAGGTAGACAATAGAGCTGGTGGCCAAATCGTGAAAAAGAACCTTGGTGTTTCTTTGTTCGGTGATGGTCAGAGGAATGGTCTTATTTTGTTTGTTTAAATCGCTAAGTTGCAAAATAGGAATAGTCGCCAAGGCCTCGGGCGGATCGGGGGCTTGCTGGATGCGCTTGAGTTCGTTGGTCTGGTCAATGACGGTTTGGAGGTTCTCTTTGCTCATTGCCGAACGGGCTGCGGCGAGGCGTTCTCGCTCTCGAGCCTCTTCCTTCTCGAGCAGGGTGGGGTCAGGCTGAAGTATGAGAGTGGCGCGGTGTGGATTTTTCAAAAAGAGACGTTCGATCATTCCCTCAAAAAATGAAGAATCTGCTGCCAGCTGAGATTTTATCGTTGCAAGGGGAGCCTCAAAGGCGAGCAAGGCCAAGGGGTCAGCGTCGTAAAGCCAGGTGGTAAGTGCGCGCAACATCAGTAACAGTCCCTGAGGATAACCTCTTGAGTTGTTTTCTCGCAGACGGAATTCGACTGTATTGAGTGCTGCCTCTACTGTGAGGGGGTCAATCCCTTCTGTGGCCAGACTGTTCAGGGTCTGGAAAATAAGGTCCTCAACACGATCTCCATTGCTTATGTCGATGCCCTTAAGTCCAGTTGAAAAATACATCTGCCGTAGTTCATCCTCGAGACCAACACCGGCCAGATCCTCGCCCAAACCTGAGTCAATCAGCGCTTTGCGTAAGGGTGAGGCGGGCATGCCGAGAAGGATATGGTTGAGTACTCTAAGGGCCAGGTTCGTTTCCGCATCGGCTGTCTCAATGAGCAGCCAGTTGACGGTGATCATCCCTTTCAGGTCGCTGCTATCATCTGAACCGGTACCAAAAGACCTGATGATACGTTTCGGTTCTTTAAAGGGTTGTTGTACACGTATGGCTGAGTCAATTTCCTGGTGTTCAAACTCTTTGAGATAATCATTCACCAAGCGAAGCCTGTGCTCTGGGTCATCATCACCGTGAAAGAAGATACGGGCATTGGATGGATGGTAGTATTGCTGGTGAAATGCAGTGAACTGCTCAAAGGTGAGGCTGGGGATGTGCCTGGGTTCTCCACCTGAATCGTAACCATAGGTATGATCAGGGAAGAGGGACTGCTGGCTGTACTCAGCCAGTACCCTGTCTGGAGACGAGTAGGCACCTTTCATCTCGTTGTAGACTACACCTTTATAGATAAGTGGTTTGTCCAGTTCTTCCAGCTCAAAGTGGTGTCCTTCCTGTTGCAAGGTAAATGGGGTAAGGCGCGGATAGAGCACGGCATCCAAGTAGACATCAATAAGATTGTAAAAGTCCTGCAGGTTTTGACTGGCCACAGGGTAGCAAGTCTTGTCGGGATAGGTGAAGGCATTGAGGAAGGTTTGCAAAGAACCTTTCATGAGTTCCACAAAGGGTTCCCTTAAAGGATATTTGCGCGAACCGCAGAGTACAGAATGTTCCAAGATATGAGCCACACCAGTTGAATCGGTGGGTGGGGTACGGAAGATGATTCCGAAGACCTTATTTTCGTCATTGTTGACGAGGGACAAGAGCTCTGCTCCTGTCTTTAGGTGGCGATACAGCTCAGCCGTAGTCTCCAACTCTGGAATGTGTTCTTCCGTGATACGCTCGAATCCATGGATGATTTTCATCAGTGTCTCCAGATTACTATCGAATAGTTTCCTATATAGTAAGACCGTATTTACGCTTGTCGAGCCCAAGCCCGGTATCGCTATCGTCTGGTTTTTCCGCCAGCTTGCCACATAGTCTATCAGTTCTAGCCTGTGACCCTCGTTTATCGTGTCAATATTGACGTATTGACTGCTTTCAACAATGAGATTGTTGTTGCATTTAAGGTAGAGTATTCGAACAGTTATGTCACAATTGACATAACCGTTTGTTCTTGACAGTCCAATCGGATGTGCTATTTTGGTTGATTATATGTACGTTTTTCAACCTTTAATTTATGTATCCATTTCATCTCAGCATCACGAAGCTCATTAGGCGCCTATCGACATCAGGCATACTTTCAAACTGCAAGACGTTCGTTAAGAATTATCAGGTAATTGAGTTTTATTAACAAAAGCTCGACGTTAAGCATTGCTAGGTAGAGATACATCCAGGTTTTGTCTCGAGCGGGTCAATCAACAGCGGAGAGTTTGAGCTGCGACTTTCAAGTAAATGGGAAACGGACAAAAATAAAACTGAACCAGACAACGAGAGGTGTATGGACCTCTCGAGCATG
>JAJDNL010000056.1 GCA_022340745.1 Deltaproteobacteria bacterium | reverse complement strand
CTCTGCCTTGCTCAAGTGCTCAAACGCATCCACCTCCGGCCCAAGTCGAAAGGTCTCAAGAAAGGTCTCCTTTATATCCAGAAATTTCTCGGGATCAATGCTGAGCCCGAAGCAGTAACGAGCGTCGTTGTTGCCGGTGCTACTTTTGCGGCAGATGCAGGGCATTCTAACGATGGAGCTGGCAAGATCCAAGTCCTTGTCCAGATCTTCAAGGGGAACCACCTGGCCAAAGTGATCTCGACGGTACCGGCGCTCGTAAAACCAGTAACAAAAATGTCGAAGCCATGATGGTGCTTTGAGTCCCAAGTGAAACTGCTTTTCCAATTCAGCCACATGGCTGTTGCCGATATCCAGGATGAAATCTTTGATATATTGACGCCGCCGCAGATCAGACAACAGATCCTGGGAGTAGTGCTCTGCCTTGTGATACCACTTCTTCCCTTCACCATGCTGGTGGCAGAACTGACACATAATCTAACACCAATGCGGGCTCAAAAGACCCGGCTTTAGGCCAAACCTAGAGGAAGTTCCAAAGGTCTTTTCCTCATAATGCTAGAGTAACGGAGCCCAGTGATTTTAGATTTTAGAATGCAGATTTCAGATTTAAAAGCTTAAAACCTCCCGATAAAGAATGCATCCACCTCAATCTGCAATCTCCAATCTGCAATCATAAATCACAGGTGCTTCAGTGCTCCAAAACGTCTCACTATCTTTCCCCAAAAGGGGATCTATTGTCTAAAGTATTCGACAGCGTTGCGAAATATCTGGATGCCGTAGCCTTCCTGGGGGTATGGTTCTCCACCCCGGCGGTAACGCTCTTTCAATCCGGTCCAGTTCGGATGGTTGGTCCAGTGGCTATACGCTTCTGGATGTGGCATCAAACCGAATACTCTCCCGGTGGAATCGCAAATTCCTGCGATATCATTCATGGAACCATTGGGATTATCAGGATAGCTGCCATTGGCGGAGTTCCCCTCACTGTCAGCATAACGAACCACCACCTGATTCTTTTCCTCAAGATCCTTGATCACAGATTCTTCCGCGTAGAACTTTCCTTCCCCATGGCGAACCGGTAGTTCAAGATGTTCCAGTCCTCGGGTAAACACACATGGAGAAGCTTTTTCCACCTCGAGGTGCACCCATTGGTCACGAAAATTGCCACAGTCATTGCCGATGAGAGCAACCGTACGAGAACGATAATCACCATCGAAACCCGGCAGTAAGCCCACATTCACCATGGCCTGATATCCATTGCAGATGCCGATCACCAGGTTTCCCTCTTCGATGAACCTGAGGATGTCTTCGCCGATGTTGTACAATAGCTTGGTGGCAAAAATTACCCCGGCCCCGTGATCGTCACCCCAAGAAAAACCGCCGATAAAGGCAAAAATCTGGTAGTCCTCTAAGCGGGCAATTTCACCTATTTCTTCACCCATAACAAGCTGGTTGATATGTACTCTGTGGGCCTCTGCCCCGGCCAATTCAAGGGCGTAGGTAGTCTCCCAGTCGCAGTTCAAACCAAAACCGGTAAGGACCAACGCCTTGGGCGCACTCCTTGTGCCGAACGAGGAAGAAGAATTATCGTTATTTTTCTGCATAGTGTCCGTCTTGGCTTACTACGTTCACCGCCTAGAGGTCAGAGCAACCAGAAGTCATTACACTACGCGCATATGCGCTTCGTTGTCATTAGTGCTGCGCACGTCATTCGGCCTTACGGCCGTCATTAAGTTGTTCCAAGGTCACAATTACAATGAACCATGGATGACACGTAGCCCTAATGACCTAATTACCATAAATGACGCCGCAGGCATAATGACAGCGTGGCGTAATGACGGCCACGTTTAGTGGCCACATGACTATAAGCAGTCACAAAAGATTGTCATGATCTCGAGCATTTTGTGCTGCCTGCTGCCAGTTGCTAGCTGCCAGCTTCATTTTCGCTTTGCGCTCAGCGCTTAGCGCTGCGCGTCTTCATAGCTTCCCAAACGGCTTCTTCCAAGCTGATTTGAGCTGCTGGAGACCAACCCTGAAAAGAACGTTACCACCTAGACCCCGAACGGCGAGCTTTTGTTTTTCCGTAACCCGGCCAACACAACCCCATGGCAACCCTTTGAATCTCTCCTCAAATTCAGCCCTGTCCCCTGGAGCAACAGTAACAATAAACCGTCCTGCCGACTCAGAATACAATAAAACGTCATCCCGCTTGACTCCCTCCGCCGGTACCTTGGTTAGTTCCACTTCCAAACCAAGGCCGCCAGCCATGGCCATCAAGGCCAAATGGACCCCTAAGCCTCCCCGGTAGATGCCATGGACTGAGGCAAGGATTTCGCCTCGCGTACTTTGCTCTAAGGCCTGGTACAGAGGAAGTACCTCCTTAAGCTTCACCTGCGGCACATTGAGACCGGTATATCCATAGAGATCGTAATATTCTGAACCAGCCAACTCATTTCGAGTAACTCCCAAAACGTAGAGGAAATCACCAGGGACTTTCGGTTCCATGGTAAGGCAGCGCTGCACATCTTCAATGACGCTCGTACCGGTAAATTGCAGGGTCTCCAGGCCGGAGACCTTATGCCTTTCGCCGAAATCTCCCTCCAGGTTTCCGTCAACGTACATGCTGTCTTTACCGGACAACAAGGGTATGCCAAAACCGAGACAGTAATCTCTCAGGGCCCAATTTGCTCTCACCAGTTGGGCCGCCTTTAGTTTGCCGTCAGGATTACTCTCGGGATCATACTGAATATTAGGCCAACAGAAATTGTCCACTCCTCCCAGGTGCCCCAGACTCCCTCCCACTGCCAACAACCGTCGCACTGTCTCGTCTATTGTGCAAGCAGTCATATGATAAGCGTCAATGCGAGAGTAGGTTGGATTTAGTGCCTGGGCCATGGCTAAACCTCTGAGTGAATCAAGACGAGGGCGTAAAACCACACCGTCGTTGGGCACATCTCGCTCTGCCCCCACCAGGTGTTTGACCGCACTTGTTCCTTGTACTTCGTGGTCATATTGCCGAACTACCCATTCTTTGGAGGCGATGTTCGGACGGCTGAGCATGGTGAGAAGAATTCGCCTGTGACCCTCGGGAGGACCAAGGACAGGTTCCTTGAGCCCTCTATACTCCGGCTCCACCCATTCCGCTTCAAACTCCCATTGGGGAAAACCGGACTCGAGTAAGGCTAAATCCACATAGGCACACGTCTTACCGTGGTAGGTGATCTGCAGTCTGCCGCTGTCGGTGTACTGACCGATTACCGTACTCTCAACCTCGTGCTTCTCAGAAAGTTGCATGAAACGCTTCAGATCCTCCGGTTTTATCGCCACCGTCATGCGTTCCTGGCTCTCAGATACCCAGATTTCCCAGAGGTCCAGTCCTTCATATTTGAGCGGTACTTTGTCCAGTTCCACCAAGGCACCTTGGGAAAACCTGGCCGACTCGCCGATAGATGAAGACAGGCCACCACCCCCATTGTCGGTTATGAAAGCAATCAATCCCCTATCCCGGGCTTCCAAGAGGAAATCGTGCATTTTTTTCTGGGTGTAAGGATCGCCTATCTGCACATGACCGGCAGGAGTATCTTCGCTATAGATCTCACTAGAGGCTGTTACCCCGTGGATGCCGTCTTTCCCTACCCGGCCCCCGCACATAATGATCAGATCGCCAGCAGTGGTGGTTTTCTGCTCACTAGGAGTACCCGATACAGTGGCCGGCATCATTCCCAAGGCAGTGACGAAAACCAGACATTTGCCCATATAGCCATGATCAAAAAAGACCTGACCATAGGGAGTGGGAATGCCGCTCTTGTTACCCCCGTCCCGCACCCCCTCAATGACCCCATCAAGGAGCCGGCGCGGATGCAGGTGGGGTTTGAGCGGACCACGGTAATCCCGATAGCCCACGCAATAACCGTACGTGCCTGCAATCAGCCTGGAGCCTTTGCCGGTTCCCATTGGGTCCCGGTACACCCCCACGATACCGGTGAGGGCACCTCCGTATGCTTCCATATTTGAGGGACTATTATGGGTCTCTCCGGTAATGACATAGTAGGTGTCCTGATCGAAACTCGCCACGCCGGCATTATCCCAGAGCACAGAGACAACCCAGCCCTTTCTTTGTTTCAGTTCTAAGGTGGGCGCTTGGATACAGGTTTTAAAAATGTTGTCCACCACTTGGGTTTCGCCCGTGCCCAGATCCCGGTAATAAAACTTACCTTGAAAGGTATTGTGGTTGCAGTGGTCGCTTCTCGCCTGGGAAATGTACTCAAGCTCCACATCCGTAGGATCGGATAGGCCAACTTCGCTGCGGGCAGTACGTACCTCAGGTCGGAGAAAATAGGAACGAATTACCGGTACGTCATTGGGATGGAGGGCCAGATTACGCTTCTGACTAAGTGCTTGTAACTCCTCATCACTGGAAATAGGAAGGGTTGCCACCGTGGGTTCATGGGCAAGGCGAACCTTCGGCACGATGATACCGATTCCCTCCTGGGGATTCCACTCTTCGGTGGAGTAGATTCTCCATTGCTGGATCAGGTCGTTGGCCAAAAGCTCTTTGGCGATCCGCTCCACCAACCTGTATCCTCTCTTATCCCTCCCCAATCGCTTTCCTTGAAGAAGATACAGTCGAGAAGTGTATACCGCTTCCTCTGGTTGGAAACGAATCTTGAAAAGATCTTCCATTGCCTCCACCGCTGTGCTCCCTGGGTTATCACGGACGCCGGGACGGAAGCCAACCCAGATTGCCCAGTCAAAGGATGGGGCCAATGGTTTGAAAGATGATATCTGACTGACCGGATTGGTGAAGATCTGGCGGCGGGCTGATTCGAGTTGCTCTTGGCTTAGTTGCGCATCAATGGTCAGGACGTGAATGGTGCGCACTTCGTCCAGCTGAATATTAAAATAGTCCCTGGCTTTGCGCCTGATTGCCTCTCCTTCGGCATCAAAGAGGTCTGACTTGAGGGTGATTTCCAGGCGGGCAACCACGAATGACTATTCCTTCCTTTGAGTAATGTGCGGCCAAAAGTAGCAGATTTTCAGAATAACAGTCAACCGAATACTATGCTCCTAACTTGACAGCAGAGGCTTTATATATTATTATCTGAGCATATACTCAGGTAAATAAGGAGGGAGATTTTGCCAAAACAAAGCAATGACTTATGTGGTTGCCGCCTTATTCACCGACCAGTTGTGGAGGAGGCTATGGCCTCGGCTCTTCCTCCGGATGAGGTCGAGACCTTGGCCCAGACATTTAAGGCTCTGGCGGATGAGACCAGGCTAAAAATCCTCTGGGCCCTGGAAAAACGGGAGATGTGTGTCTGCGACTTGGCCGCCATGCTGGGTCTGACAGAATCGGCCGTGAGCCATCAACTCCGCCTACTGAGGAACCTGCAGCTTGTGAGCAATCGCCGCAATGGAGTTGTACTCTATTATCGTTTGACCGACAAGCATGTGTCCCAGTTAATCAATATCACTTTAAACCATCTGCGGGATTGATAATGACCGTTCTTGTTCAGATAGCCCAGGCCAGTTGGGACCTTTTCGTGGAGGCGGCTCCGTATCTGATATTCGGGGTTTTGGTCGCTGGCCTTATGTATCTGTTCCTCTCGCCTGAGACCATTGCCAAGCACCTCAGGAGCGGCAGAATACGTTCTGTATTCAAAGCTGCCTTGCTGGGCATTCCCTTGCCTCTTTGCTCGTGCGGAGTTTTGCCCGCCGCAGCCAGTCTGAGAAAGCAGGGAGCCAATCGGGGCGCGACCGCGGCCTTCCTTATCTCCACCCCCGAGTCCGGAGTGGACTCCATCGCCATTACCTACGCCCTCCTGGACCCCCTGATGACGGCCATTCGACCCGTTGCAGCCTTTCTTACCGCTTTTGCCGCAGGGATCACGGAGAACTTGATCTCCTGGGAGGCCAAGGATACAGTCTCGTTGCCACCTGATATGAATTGCCGTGTCGATGGTTGCTGCGATGGCCAAGATTGCCCGCCGGAGGAGCACAGCAAGCACCACACCTTAAGCCAAAAGCTCTGGAGTGGAATCCGGTATGGCTTCTTCGATCTGTTTCGTGAACTCTCTGGGTGGATATTTGTAGGCTTCATGGTGGCGGGAGCCATAACTCTCTTGCTACCTCAGGATCTGACGAGCAAGTATCTTGGGGGTGGCATTGCCACCATGCTTTTCATGCTTGCCGCCGGTATCCCCACCTACATCTGCGCCACCGCTTCCACCCCGGTGGCTGCTGCCTTGATTCTGAAAGGGGTGAGTCCCGGAGCAGCCTTAGTATTCTTGTTGGCCGGTCCCGCCACCAACATCGCCTCTCTCACGGTGCTTACCAGAGTGCTTGGGAAGCGGGGTGTGATCATTTACCTGGGGTCTATTGCGATTTTTGCGGTGTTGCTGGGATTGGCGACTGATTGGCTTTACAACTCCCTTGGAATTTCCTTGCAAGCACGTCTGGCTGTCGCTACCAGCGAATTACTGCCCGCATGGCTCCATCTCGGAACTGCCTTGCTGTTGGCGGGGCTGATGCTTTTGTTTTTCTTCCGGAGACTCGGCTCAATCTTTAATTCTAAAATCAAGTCAAACCCCCAGACTTACATTTGAGATTGTGGATTGCGGATTGAACGAAGGCATGGGGCATGGAGCATAGAGTAAACGAAGGATGTATAACTCTATGCCCTATGCTCTCTGCTCTATGCCCAATCTTACATCGCTGAATTATATTTTTAGAGTGCTCCCGATTTAACGTCTGATATCGTAAACTTGCAGGAATACATCCTCCCATCTCCACCTTGACAAAAGCAGCATTTGACATTAATTTTTTGATGGTCAAAAAAATTTCCGATTCAGCGTTTATTTAGGTTTTTATAGCAATAATGAACCAGAAAACTACTTTGTATTAGGAGGTACAACCTATGATGGCCAACCAGCTCAAAACCACGGTTTTGCTGGCAGCCCTTACCGTGTTGATCGTTCTTATTGGCCGAATGTTTGGTGGTAATCAGGGCATGATGATCGCCTTTATTTTCGCCATGGTCATGAATTTTGGCAGTTACTGGTTTTCAGACAAGATTGTCCTGGCCATGTATCGGGCCAAGGAGCTTACCCCAAGCGAAGCCCCAAGAATCCACCAGGTGGTGGAGGAGTTGGCCCAAAAGGGGGGAATACCCAAACCGCGCGTATATCTCATTCCCTCTGAAACCCCCAACGCCTTTGCAACCGGCCGCAATCCGGACCATGCGGTGGTGGCGGTGACCCAAGGCATCGTGCGGTTGCTAGACGACGATGAGCTCAAAGGTGTCTTGGGCCATGAACTGGGACACGTGAAAAATCGTGACATTCTCATCGGCTCCATTGCTGCCACCTTGGCCGGGGTAGTGATGATGCTTGCCAGCATGGCTCGTTTTGCCGCAATTTTCGGCTTCGGAGGCTCTGACGACGACGATGGCGGCGGCATCATCGGTCTTATTCTTATGTCCATACTAGCTCCGCTTGGCGCCATGCTGATCCAGATGGCTATTTCCCGCTCGCGGGAATATCTGGCCGATGAAACTGGCGCCCGTTTGGCGGGAAATCCCAGGAGTCTGGCCACTGCCCTGGAAAAGCTGGCATCCGCTTCCCAGCGAATACCCATGCAGGAGGCGAAGCCAGCAACAGCACATATGTTCATAGTCAACCCGCTCAGTGGTGGTGGTTTATCCAAATGGTTCAGCACCCACCCACCCATGGAAGAGCGCGTCCGACGTCTTCGGGCAATGGCAGTGGCCTGATACCAGGGATGTTTTACTATATTATCTGTATAGGCGGGATTATACCCCGCCTTTTTTGTTTGGGATTGCGGATTGAGACATTAGAGGTTTCAGGTGTCGGGTGTCAGGTGTCAGGTGTCAGGGAAATACAGAGAATTCAGGAGTCAGTAGTTGATAACAGCTCAATATCATTTGTTTCTATGCTGAATTCTGGATTTTGACTCCTGGCTCCTTTTTGGCTCCTAGTGCATAGTGTCTAGTGCCTAGTTTTAGCTGCCTGCTGCAAGATGCCAGCTGCCCGCTGGTCTAGTCTCTGTTTGACATTTCTTAGGCAATCCATTATCCTCTTTCGGGCTTGAAATGGAGTCATCAGTAATGAAAAGCTGAAAACAGAAAGTTGCCCAAAACCAACACCCCTACACTCCATTTTTCCATTACTCCAATACTCCAAACATATAGAGGTTTACCCCATGGCGAATGTAATTGTGGTTGGAACCCAGTGGGGAGACGAGGGCAAGGGGAAAGTCGTTGATCTCCTGAGTGAGTCTGCCGATTACATTGTCCGATTTCAGGGAGGCAACAACGCTGGCCACACACTGGTGGTTGAAGATGAAAAATTCATCTTGCACTTGATCCCATCGGGCATTCTGCATCCAAACAAAACCTGCTGCATTGGCAATGGGGTGGTGGTGGACCCAGGCGTCTTGCTTGGAGAGATAGAAGGCCTACGAAGCCACCAGATACAGGTTAATCCAGACAATCTGGTCATTAGTGGGCAAGCTCACGTGATCATGGTCTACCATCGCGAAGTGGACAATGCCCGAGAGCAGCGGAAGGGTATAGAAAAAATAGGCACGACAGGCCGTGGCATTGGTCCCTGCTATGAAGACAAGGCTAGCCGTGTCGGAATCCGCATCCACGAGCTTATCAAGCCAAAGCTGTTTGCCGAAAAACTCAAGGTGAACCTGGAAGAAAAGAACTTTTACTTGCAGAACTTCCTCGGTGCCAAGCCACTGGACTACAGCCAAATTGAAGATGAATATTTGGCCTATGGTGAGCAGCTTCGACCATATGTCGGCAATGTTTCCGAGTTGCTGGACAGGGGGCGGCGCCAGGGGAAAAACATCCTTTTTGAAGGCGCTCAGGGCACTCACCTGGACATAGACCACGGTACTTATCCATTTGTCACCTCGTCAAACGCGGTTGCCGGGGGCGCATGTTGCGGTGCCGGCATTGGTCCTACCCGTATTGATACAATCATAGGTATTTGCAAAGCGTACACTACCCGGGTGGGCGGCGGACCATTCCCCACTGAACTTACTAATGCTGCGGGACAGCATCTCCAGAAGGTAGGAGCAGAATTCGGTTCTACCACGGGTAGACCACGTCGCTGCGGCTGGATGGATATGGTGGTTCTGCGCAATGCTGCCCGCTTGAATGGACTCACTAGCTTAGCCATAACCAAGCTGGATGTCCTTACTGGGTTGGAAGAGATACGCGTTGCCACCTCATATGTCCATGAGACCAGCCCAATGGAGATATTTCCCTATGAATGCTTCACCTTGGAGAGCTGCGATCCTTCGTATGAGACCTTTCCAGGTTGGAGCCAGGATATCACGAGCGCCCGCACGTTTTCGGACCTCCCTGCTAACACTCAAAGCTATTTACGAGCCATCGAAGAACTGGCCGAAATTCCGCTTTCCATTGTCTCAGTTGGTCCTGGGCGCGAGCAGACAATCATAATGCAGAATCCTTTTAATGGTTAACCCGTGCAAAGCCACCATGGTATAGTGTTTCCAAGCCAAATTGAAGCTCCCTGCAGCAAGACCTGTCGACGAGCTCAAGTCGTGTCGCTCAGGTCGAGTCGCTGCAGGGAATCTTCGACTGTAAGGAATTAGTCTATTTTATAAAGTGTGCTCGCTAACCCCGCAGCAAACTGCGGGGAATGCGCTCGCTGGTTCAGTTCACTAGCCCACCCAAGTTTTATCGCCAATCTTAGCTCGGGTATTTCTTACGTTTTATTGCCAAGAGCGGTCCGAACCTGTTATTTAAAGGAAAAAATCTGGGCCGAAGGTCTCGGCTATGGGCTGACCCCTTGACGCAAAGCGCCAAGCGCAGAGCGCAAAGCGTAAGGTAAACAGTAAACGGTGAACGGTAAACCGATAATGCGCTGGCTTCGCTACTGTTCACCGTTTACCATTTACCGTTCACTCTTTTCTCGCTATGCGCCATGCGCTATGCTCTATGCGATCTGAGCTGGCCTTAAGGACCAGCTTTTCGGTGTTGAGTAGAGCACTTCGGCAAAGGATCATTCTGAAATGGAAGGAATAGAACAAGCAGTATTGAAGCTCAATGAAGGCTTGACCTCCAGGGCTTTGAAAATATGGAAGGGTGATGACGGTGTTCCATCCCAGCTCAGCATCTACGATGGGCTGGAAGACCTCTTCAACCCAAAGCGCATAAGAAAGATTCGAAGCACCGGTACAGGCTCACGGAAGAAGAAAAGGCTTTTTCACTCTCTTCTGGGACACTATCTCCAATATCGTGTTTTTCCTTACGAGAATGAACTTTTCACCTGGCTGAAAGGGGCTGCCGCCCACGTCAATGGAGAAAAAATCTACTTCAAAGACATCCTGCCGTGGTGTCAGAAACGAAGTGATCTCAATGGCCGCCGAATTCTGGTAAAAGAGACCAGCAGCCTCTGCAAATTCCTGAAGCCTTTTGCCCTCAGTTTTTGGGAAGTCTTTCTCGCTATTTTGTCAGAGGAATTTGGGTACGATACCTACTCAACCTACTGTGAGGATAAGAAACAAATAAACTACCAAGATTACGGCCGTAACCTGGTGAAATTACTCGCTCAGACCGAAGAGATGTATCTCGGTGCCATGGAGACCTGGGTTCAGGAGAGTTTAGGGCAGCCCCTGTCTGAACTCAATCGATTCGATGCCATTTATCTGCTTGGTTTGGGTGAACTGGATCGGTTTTTTCCTGAGAAGATTCCTTTAGTTGATCACCTCGACTTCTTCAGTCACTGGGGAATTGGGGTGAAAAAGCTTTCAGGCCTCCACTTGGACATCGACTATTCACCTCAAAAAAGCTCCCAGGCAATGAGTTTCGCCCTGAGAATCCCCCAAGACATTCATCTAGTTATGAATCCCCAGGGCGGCTGGGTAGACCTGGAGACCTTGTTCCACGAGATGGGCCACGCCTTGAGCCACGCCTTTACCTCGCGGGAGCTTCCACCGTCTGAGAAAGATTTTTTCACCTCAAA
>JAJDNL010000028.1 GCA_022340745.1 Deltaproteobacteria bacterium | reverse complement strand
TTCCACCGTCTGAGAAAGATTTTTTCACCTCAAACGCGCTCTCAGAAACCTATGCCTTCTTGCTTCAGAACATCACCCTCTCACCACCATTTCTTGAACGTCAACTGCAACTCTCACCTCGAGAAATAGATGCCATAACCTTCTACAAGACCCTGAAAGACCTCTCTGTTTTCAGAAGATACGCGGGCAAGTTTCTGGCTGAATATCAAATATTCGCAGACAATGACCTCGCCAACGGTGAGCCCTACGCCACCCTCCTGAAGAAACACACAGGATTCTCTTACCTCCCCGAAACCCAGCTTTTCGATCTGGCCCCGGAATTTTACGCCCTTGATTATCTGATTTCATGGATGGCTGAGGCCACCATCGAAAAAAACCTCAGGGAGACTCTGGGACCCGAATGGATGTTCCAGACGCAGGCGGGTGCTATCCTGAAAGAATGGTGGTCTACAGGTAACCGCTTTGAACTGGATGAGTTTTTCCAGACCAATGGGCTTGGAACCATTGACAGTACGGATATCTTGAACAGATGGCTCGCTAAGATCCCAACTGAGGGCAACTTCCTGAATTAGCAAACCCGTTATAGTTTGAGAAAAGTGACTATTACCAGAAGTCCATCTTCTCTTTGTACTGTTTGGCAATAGTGTCATGTAATCGCTTGCGTTCCCTGGCGGACAAACGGGTAAAGCGAACCACCATGCCACGTGGTGTTATTTCATCATCCGGACCGTACCTGTTCGACCAGATCACTTCTCCCTCCGCCAGGATGGCCTCCTTGTCAGAGAACTGAATGCTCATGCTGGCCACGTCATAGAGACGCAGCGGGTCTTCGCAGCGGACGAACGCTTGATGGGTGCTGATGTGCTTGGTTTCTCCTTTCATCGCTCCGTCTGCTGTAAGCACGATAACGGGATATTTCGCGTCTACTTTTGGATAATGGTGCCCTCTTTTTATCTTGAATGTATGCAAAATAATACCTCCGTGGCTAAGGGGTTGGCATGTTAGTTGGGATAGCAACCTTCACGGATTGGCTCTGCCTCTACAAAAAGTTACCTTCATGCGCCGGATGGCAAAACGTACGTTGATTTTCGGGCAATGATAATTGCAAGCGACATACCAGGGAAATTTTAGATTGTAGAATGCAGATTGCAGAATGAGAATTGAGGATTGATGAAAGGTGCAGGGTACAAGGTGCAAGGCACAAGGTCTTAGCGTTGGAGGTTGGAGGAGCGCTCAGGTTCGACTTTGCTCACCTTCGCTTGAGGTTGGAGGTATAGTGGAATGACCCGCCCGCCTCGCCTGAAGGCGAAGCAGATGGCGGGCAGGCGCAGGGAAGGGGTGACACGGAGAAACGGCGAGAAAGGCGCTCACAAATAGACTTCTCCGTGTCGTCCTGCTGTCTCCTGACACCCGAAACCTGACACCTGACACCTTTTTTTCATATTCAAGAAATACTTGACAAAATAATTGAACTTTAATAGGGTTTTAAGTCTCGGTTGACAGGAAAGGACGAACTATGCGTTTGGGAGCTATCTATTTCGCGCAATTTGCAGACGGACGTCTCTTTTTCTTTTTTATGGGCGTCCGCCCGGTCTCCTAACGCATAGCGTTGAGCCCCGGGTGGACCGAAACCGGTCGCCTCGGGGTGGAATCCTGCTTCAGAACCATTTGAGCTCAAGCCCCGGGGCGGGCATCCCGGGGCTTTTCTTTTTTACATTCACAGCTGTGAGGAGTACTTGCCATGATTATCGTCTTGAAACAGGGAGTGAGCAAAGAGGAAGAAGATCACGTCCGCTCTATTCTGAGGGAAGAAGGTTGTCTCATCCGTGAGATGAGCACGGGTGAGGAAACCGTAATCGGCGCCGTGGGTAAAGTGAGTCGCGACATCCGAGTTTTTGAACAGCTGAGCGGCGTGGCCAAAGTAATGCCAGTATCTCGGCCATACAAACTGGTCAGCCGGGAGATGCATCCCAAGGATACTGTGGTCCAAATTGGTGATGTGGAGCTAGGTGGTCCCCGCATTGTGGTCATAGCTGGTCCTTGTGCCATAGAAAATCGGGAGCAGGCCATGACTATTGCCAGGGCGGTGAAAAGTGCGGGTGCTGTATTATTTCGCGGCGGTGCCTTTAAACCGCGCACTTCACCTTACTCTTTCCAGGGACTGGGAGAGGAAGGCTTGAAGATTCTCGCCCAGGTCCGAGAAGAAACAGGATTACGGATTGCCACTGAGATGACCTCTCCCAACCAGGTAGACTTAATGATGAAGTATGTGGACGTGGTCCAGATCGGCGCTCGCAACATGCAAAACTTCGAATTGCTTCGCAGCGCCGGCCGCATTGGCAAGCCCGTCTTGCTCAAACGGGGCCTCTCAGCCACCATGGAGGAATGGCTGATGTCAGCCGAATACATTCTTTCCGAGGGGAACGAGCAGGTTATTCTCTGTGAACGTGGTATTCGTACCTTTGAGCGATACACCCGAAATACTCTGGATCTCTCAGCCATCCCCATAATCAAAAACCTCACCCACTTGCCGGTAGTCATTGATCCCAGCCACGCTACTGGGCTCAGGGAAAAGGTAAGTCCAATGGCTCGCGCCGCCATCGCCGCTGGAGCAGACGGTCTGATGATCGAGGTGCATCACGACCCGTCCAAGGCTCTCTCCGACGGGCCTCAGAGTCTCTACCCTGAACAGTTTGAGCAGCTCATGCGCGACCTCTATGTAATCGCTCCGGTGGTGGGCAAGCAACTTGACTTTGGCTATCTGGACAAAGCCACCGCTACCCCAATTTTGCCCTCATCTAGAATCGGGAGTCAGAGACGTGCTGTTTTTGCCGGTGAGATGCAAGCCTTCGCCCACAAAGCAGCACAGCAGTTCTTTGGTAGTGGTATCAATATCGATTCAGCATCCTCGTTTCGTGACGTTTTCAGAGAAGTGAAAGAAGGAGTTAGTGACTTCGGTGTAATCCCTCTGGAAAATTCTTTAACCGGTAGTATTCATGAAAACTACGATCTGCTCCTGGAGTATGACGTTAGGATCGTTGGAGAGATAACCCTCCGTATCGTCCATGCCCTTATTGGCCATCCTGAGACTAAGTTGGAGGACATTGAACGGGTCATCTCTCATCCCCAGGCTTTTGAACAATGTCGCGATTTCCTGGAAAAGCAGAAAGGTTGGGAATTGGTCGCGGCCAGAGACACTGCCACAGCAGTACGCCGAGTTAAAGAAGCAGGCAACCCTGGCGATGTTGCCATCGCAGCTAGAGAAGCGGCAGATCTCTTCGAGCTTAGCATACTCAAAGAAGCCATTGAGACCAACGCCAGAAACTACACCCGCTTTGCGGTCATTGCAGCACATGCACAAGACAACGGCCCCAGAAAAAAATCTTCCCTTGTCTACTCCACCAGCAACAAGCCAGGCGCCTTATTTGATACCTTGAAGATTTTTTCTGAAAATGGGATTAACCTGGTCAAGCTGGAATCCAGGCCCATTCATGGTAAACCGTGGGAGTACATGTTCTACGTTGACTTGGAGGCCGACGTGGAATCGGATGAACTAAAAGGAGTGATAGAGAAGGTCTCAGAAAATACCGAGTTTCTCAAAATACTGGGATGCTATTGAATCAAGTCCGTTGTCGGTTTTCAGTTGTCCGTATTAGGGCATGGGGCATGGAGCATGGGGCATAGAGTTTGAGGTTGGAGGCATTATTAAAGTAGTCAGGAGTCAGAATCCAGGAAAAAACCAATCAAAACTTACTTCATCTGAGCTGCCGCATCTTTGAACCGTAGAATATCGAACAAGGAATTTAGAATATCGAAGTGATTATTTCATCATTCTGCGGTTCGTTATTCTGCTGTTCGATATTCAGCAGTTTGAACCAACTGTCCTATGATCTCTTCCTCCAACCTAAAGCGAAGCGCTCCTCCAACCTCCAACATAATGACTGCCTGCTGCCCTCTGCTTCTTTCTTTTTGCTACGGACCACAGACGACGGACAATTGACTTTCAGTGCCTAGTTGCTCTCCTGCCTGCTTGTCCCGGGCTTGGTCTCGGGGCTGCCAGCTGCCTGCTGCTTGCTTTAAGCCAAGTCCTCTCCCAGAGTCTTGAGAATAATCTCCGGCCCTTCCCCAAACTCCCTTTCCCATTTCCTGATGTGGCCCTGATCCGCAAAGCTGTAGTAGCGATTTCGACCAATAATCAGATGATCGAGCACCTGAATGGACATGATCTTACCAGCCAGAAAGAGATCTCTCGTAATAGCGAAATCCTGGGTTGAGGGGCTTGGGTCTCCCGAAGGATGGTTGTGGGCAAACACCATAGCTGCTGCGTGATGCTCAAGACCACTTTTGATCACTTCGCGCGGATAGACCGCACTTGAGGTGAGACTGCCCTCAAAAAGGGTCTCCACCTGAATCACCTCATTGCGACCGTTGAGGAAGATGACTTTGAAGACTTCTTTTTTTAAGTCACGTAGGGAGTGCAGGAGATACTCATAGACCTCCTTGGAGGAAGAGATGAACTCGCGGCCCTTCAGCCGTTCCTGCAGGAATTTACGCGCGACCTCGTGCACCAGCTTCAAGCCCAGAGCATTTTTAGGCCCAATGCCTGGAACCTGCTGGAGTTGAACCATGGGGGCCTCCAGCACCCCAGCGAGGCCATCGAAGCACCGGAGTGCTTCACGTGAAATCTGTTTACAGTCCCGCCTGGGAGTTGCCAGGGTCAAAAGGAGTTCGACGATCTCCTCATCCGTTAACTTTTCCAGACCGTGATCAAGGAACTTCTGCCGAAGCCTCTCACGATGGCCAGCAACACGGTTGCGCCAATCTTTCGCATCCATTTTGGTGCCCCCCTTTCCAGCAGGCAGATTGCAGCTAGCAGCCGGCAGTATTTTGTATGCTATGCGCCTAACCTTTTAAAGTCACCCCTCCATATCTGGCTGCTTCCTGCCTGCTACATTCCTACTCCCCCCACCGGAGTTTGGCAGTCAGGACATCGACCCTTCTTGATGGCATAGTGACCAGTAGCAAAGCCAAAACGATCTATGAGCACTCCCCCACAGTGATGGCAGAGAGTTTTCTCCCCTTGATCGCCGGGTACGTTGCCTGTGTACACATACTGTAAGCCCACCTGCAACCCAATCTCCCGAGCCCGCTTCAGGGTAGCCACCGGAGTGCTCGAAGTATTCTTGAGCATGTAGGTTGGGTGAAAGCGGCTCACGTGCCAGGGGGTCTCTGGCCCCAGTTCTACAATAAACTGGGCTATCTCAGTAAGTTCTCGGTCGCTGTCGTTGACCTTAGGGATAACCAAGGTTGTAACCTCCAACCACACCCCCATACTCTTAAGTTTTTTCAGAGATTCCAAAACAGGTGCAAGCTTGGCACCGCACTGTTCTTTATAAAAATCATTGCTGAATGCCTTGAGATCCACATTGGCAGCGTCCAAGTGGGGTTGGATGCTATCCAACGCTTCCGGGGTCATATAGCCGTTGGTTACAAAGATATTTTTCATGTCGGCAGCGTGCGCCAGCTTGGCCGTCTGGTAGGCATATTCAAAAAAGATGGTTGGTTCAGTATAGGTATAGGAAATCGATTGACAGCGACTCTGGCGAGCAGAAAGTACGACTTGCTCAGGTGGAAAGTGCTCACCCATGATGCGTTTCATCTCGCTCGGCATCTGAGAAATGTCAGCATTCTGACAAAAAAGACAGCGAAAATTGCAGCCCACAGTCGCTATGGAGTACGTCCGGCTTCCGGGATGAAAATGAAACAGTGGTTTTTTCTCCACAGGATCCACATGCCGAGCGATGGCGCGAGCGTACACCAGGCTCTGTAATCGCCCGCCCTGATTTTCACGTACGCCGCAGATTCCCCGCCTTTGGTCTTTGATGATGCAGCGGTGCGCACAGAGATGGCACTGTACTCGCTGTTCTTCCAGTTGCTCATATAGCATTGCCTCTCGCATATTGAAATTCCCAACGGGGAGACACAAGACAACAAGTGAAGAATGCAGCTGACCTGAGTCTGTGCGTAAACTAATAAACAAGGCACCGAAAAAAAGGAGCCAGGAGTCAGAATCCAGAATTCAGCATAAAAACAAATAATATTAAATGATTATCACATACTGGCTACTGCATCTTCTGTTTTTTTCCTGACACCTGATCCGCCTCCGGCGGAACAACTGAAACCTTTAATACCTCAATTTACAATCAAAAATCTAAAATCCTCTATCTCACATCGCATATCACACATCCCACATCTGCTGCTCTAGATTATTTTGGTGCTTAGTGCATACTGCCTAGTGCCTAGTGGTTTGTACCGAGGACACTATGGTTAAAGAATAGCTTCGGGCGGGTGCTTGTCTTTCCACACAGGCGGCGGCGAAAATACCTTGAGGCTGCCCTGAGGCAGTTGGCCGGGTTTCTTGTGCAGCGACGTCTTGAGGCGATCTTTGCTGGTGATAAGTCGGTAGCTTATGTCCACTTTCATCACAATAAAGGCACCTAAGGGATTTTGCTGGAAAAAGGGATGATGTTCCACAGAATGCGTAATTTTCCCAAAGGTCGGTGGGAAAAACAGGGCCGTCCCCCACTGAATAGGGATAGACCCCATGATTTTGTTAATCATTTCTTTAAGTTCCCAGACGCTGAAAAAACGAGCCTGGCAATAGATATTGTCCTCTAGCAATCCCCTGAGGCGACGATGCATGGCCATCAGCGCATATTTATTGAGCACTCCCAAGACTACACGGCGGCTCGTGACTCTTAAGGCCTCCGCCAGCGCTTTTTCCGGATCTTCAGCGAACTCCAAGGTGTTGATCAGGGTGGCGAGATCAAACTCATTGTCCTCGAAGGGAAGATGTTCGGCCCACCCGAGATGAAGGTCCGCGCCTCCTCGCAGTCTACTTCGTGCCTGCTCCAGCATGTATGGACTGGCATCTAAGCCGGTCACCTGGAGACCCAACTCTCTAAACCATTCGAGATGAATACCAGTGCCGGATCCAATGTCCAGAAGTCTTTCCCCAGGACGGGGTTCCAAGTAGCGCTTGATAAGAGCCCGCTCCAGTTTAAGCACCCGCGCACCACCAGGCCTCTGGTACCATTCATCATAGTGCTGGGCGCACTTATGATCAAACCCGCACTTCAAGGTAATTCCTCCCTCTTCGCATGGCGCAGAGCGCAGAGCGCAGAGCGAAAATCAAGCTGGCAGCTTGCAACTGGCAGCAGGCAGTTGTTTTAACGAGAAACTAGGGACTAAGCACTAAGCACCAAAGCAGATAAGAATTCAGGAGTCAGAATCCAGAATCCAGGAAAAAATCAATCAAGACTCACTTCATCTGAGCTACCGTCTTTTTGAACCGTAGAATATCGAACAAGGAATTTCGAAAATGCTCCAGCGAGCGCCAACCTCGCAGCTAGTCGCGGGGGTTAGCGAGCGAACTACAATAAAATGGTTTCCCTTCCTTACATTTCGAAGATTCCCTGCAGCAAGCCGCAGGGATCTTCAATATCGAAGTGATTACTTCATCATTCTGCGGTTCGTTATTCTGCGGTTCGATATTCAGTAGTTTCAACCATCTGTCCTCAGTCGTGTGTCCTCTACTTTTCAAATTGTCCTTCGGACTCCCACCCTTCGGGCGGGTTCCCAGTTTCGCAATCCGCATTCCGCAATTCTACCCTATGCGCCATGCGCTTCGCGCTTTGCGCTTTGCGCTTCAAATATCTTCCCTCAGCACGGCACCTTTGGCACCTGAACTCACGAGCTTGCTGTAACGATAGGCATAGCCTTCCTTGATCCTGGGCTCTGGGGGCTGCCAACTCTGCCGCCGTTTTTCTAGCTCTTCATCAGAAACTTTAAGCGTCAAGCGTTTGGCGGGGATGTCGATTGCAATCCGATCCCCTTCCTCCACCAGGCCGATGACGCCGCCATCAGCTGCTTCTGGAGAAATGTGGCCGATTGCTGCACCCTTGGTGCCGCCACTGAAGCGGCCATCTGTGATCAGGGCCACCTCTTTGTCCAACCCCATGCCCGCAATGGCTGAAGTTGGGGTCAACATCTCTCGCATACCAGGTCCACCTTTGGGACCCTCGTAGCGAACCACCACCACATCGCCCTTACGGATCTGCTGGCTCATGATTGCATCCACCGCGGCTTCTTCGGAGTCAAATACCCGGGCGGTTCCTTCATTTACCGCCATTTCCGGGGCCACGGCCGATTGTTTCACCACCGCCCCCTCTGGAGCCAAGTTGCCGAACAAGATAGCAATTCCTCCCTCATCGTGGTAGGCATCTCCCAGAGTACGAATCACGT
>JAJDNL010000017.1 GCA_022340745.1 Deltaproteobacteria bacterium | reverse complement strand
GGCTTTTAAGTAGTTTGGCTCGGAAACCGTCTGATCTGGCCCCGCTTGCTCGCCTTGGCCCAAGTTTTCGTGCAGCTCGAAGCACTCTGGAGATAGTGGCGCGACTTGCCGGAAACGATCTTTTGGCCTTTTAATCTCGTAAACCTTACAATCCCACATCGAAGAGCCCAGTATTCAGTGGTAAGCGGTAAGCAGTGAGCAGTAAGCGGTAAATAGTAGAAACCTTAAAAAGCGTAGAAGCAATGATATCGCGGCTGGAAAGCCGCTCCCACAAGAAAATCTCTTTCTTCTTTCCTCCACCTATTACAACAAATGACAGCGAAGCGTACTGACCTAATGACGCCGAAGGCATATGACTCAAAACGTCTTGCGCCCTGAGCCTGTCGAAGGGCGGGCTCTTCAATCTTAAATTCGCAATCCGCAATTCGCAATTACTCCCCATGCCCCATGCCCTATGCTCTATGCCTCCCCACATCTCATATCTCACATCCCACATCTCAACACTGAAATATTGACCTCAACGCACCTCTGTGCCACACTCCGGTTAGCCCGGATAATTCATGAATCTGTGTCGCGAGACCGTGAAGATGGGCTTGCCACCGGGCAACCGCAGGGGGTTGAATCCGAGGCGTACTTGAACAGTACGTCGCAGGTT
This sequence comes from Deltaproteobacteria bacterium, assembly GCA_022340745.1. Lineage (GTDB taxonomy): Bacteria > Desulfobacterota > Syntrophobacteria > BM002 > BM002 > BM002. Next base: position 25,986 of record JAJDNL010000017.1, on the reverse strand, counting down.
TCAAACCCCGAGGACGCCCGGGAGGACGATCATATTCGCGGTCGCAGCAGCCGATTCATGAATTATCCGGGCTAGACGGAAAGGAGAGGAAAGATAGGTGGCCAAAAGCTTTGGAGAGTTCGTGGGCCAGGCCCTGGCTAGGTGGGTAAATCTGGCGCACCGTTTTGCCCTCTGGGTTGTCTTGCTCGCCTCCATCATGACAGTGGCCCTGCTCTACTACACTGCCAACAACCTCGGCATTAACACCGATACTGCTGAGATGCTCTCTGAAACCCTCCCATTCCGCCGTAACTATAGTGCTTTCAAGGCAGCATTCCCGCAGTACGATGACGCCTTGCTCATCGTAATCGATGCAGACACACCTGAGCTTGTCCAGGATGCCAGTACCGCCCTAGTGGCCCAACTGCAGCAGCGCACTGACCTATTTTCGTTTGTTTATCTGCCCGGAAGTGACAGCTTCTTCCAAAAACATGGCCTTCTGTACCTGAATCTCACCGAGCTCAATGACCTGGCGGACAACCTGGCTTCTATCCAGCCATTGTTGGGGAGATTGACGCGGGATCAAAGCTTGCGGGGACTCTTTTCCATGCTGACCGCCGGAGTGGATGCAATGATGGCAGGGGAAGAGCTGAATCTGACGCCGGTTTTTGATCGGATCAACGGAGCGATTGAGGCCAGTCTCGCCCAGCGATACTATGCTCTCTCCTGGCAGGAACTGATGCTCGGGGCAGAATTAACTCTGGAAGATAGCCGACGTTTGATTCTGGTCAAGCCCCGGCTTGATTATGGCAAGCTCTTGCCGGCTGAAACTGCCATGAAGGCCTTGCGGCATATGGCAGAGGCACTCCATCTCACCAAAGATCGCGGGGTCACAGTACGCCTTACCGGTGACGCTGCCTTGGAATATGAGGAACTGCTCAGTGTGACCCGGGGTGCGTGGGTGGCCGGCATCCTAGCGCTCATCATGGTTGGCATCGTACTTTTCCTTGGACTCGGCTCTCCCAGGTTGGTGTTCACCAGCCTGGTAACCCTGATTATGGGCCTCATCTGGACCGCTTCTTTTGCCGCCGCCGCAGTGGGGCACCTGAACCTGATCTCCGTAGCCTTCGCCGTCCTCTACATCGGTCTCAGCGTGGATTACGCCATCCATTTTTGCTTGCGGTACAAGGAACTGATCCAGCAGTCAACCCCGCACGCTAGTGCTCTCCAGCAGGCTGCCAGCGACGTTGGCAGTTCCCTGGTATTGTGCAGTATTACCACGGCAATCGGTTTCTATGCCTTTATTCCCACTGTTTTCAAAGGGGTCGCAGAACTGGGACTCATCTCCGGCACCGGCATGTTCATCAGTCTGATTGCGAACCTTACCCTGTTGCCTGCCCTGCTGAGTTTAATGCCGTTGTCCGCTAAAGGTCTGAGGCCCAAAACTAGGTCGAAAAGGGTTGTTGCCAAGTTCCTGGCCCTGCCCACAGTGCATGCCAGGTCCATCCGCATCGGCGCACTACTGCTTGGAGTTGGAGCCGTGTTTCTCCTGCCGTACGTCACCTTCGACAACAACCCCATGAATCTCCGCGATCCTGACAGCGAATCTGTGATTACTTTCAGGGAACTGTTGGCCCAGAGCAGAAATTCACCATGGACGCTCACAGTCTTAGCCGCCACCAGGGAGGATGCCAGTCGGTATGCAGACAGTCTCAGTAAACTAGAGCCAGTGGAGATGAGCGTCACCCTGGATTCATTTGTGCCCACCGACCAAGATGAAAAACTTTCAATTATCGAAGAAATGGGACTGATGCTTGGCCCTGAGCTTTTGCAGACCAGCAGTGGCCCGGAGCCAAGCACAGCTGAACAAATCGCCGCCATTCATGATTTCTCGGTAACTCTAGAAAAATTCATAGAGGCCAGCACCAACAGCTCCACTACCAATGCTGCCCGCCAACTCTCCGAGAGTTTAGACCGTTTTTTGACCGGCCTCGAGGCTCAAAATCCTGCCGGGCAAGAGCAGATACTGAAGAATCTTCAAACCAGTTTACTGGGATCTCTATCCGCCCGCCTGAACGCTCTCAATCTTTCCCTGGAGGCCGAAAGGGTCTTCAAAGAAGACTTGCCTAAAGACCTAAGGGAACAATGGGTTTCCCAAAATGGTCGTCACCGGGTCGCGGTTTTTCCCAGAGAGAATCTTAATGATGATGCAGCTTTGCGCCGTTTCGTTGCTGCAGTCCGCTCTGTGGCCCCCGATGCCATAGGCTTTCCGGTAATCTACCTCGAGGCCGGTGATGCGGTGGTGCAAGCCTTTCAACAAGCATTTTTGTTATCTCTCCTTGCCATAACTATACTGTTGCTGATCCTGCTCAGACCCAAATCAGACGCTCTTTTGGTACTATTGCCCCTGTTTCTCGCGGGGGCTCTCACCGGGGCGGCCTCGGTGCTTTTCCGTATTCCCTTTAACTTCGCCAACATTATTGCCCTGCCATTGCTGTTAGGCATCGGCGTGGACAGTGGAATTCACATGGTCCACCGGATGCGCACTGCGCCGCCTTCCAATGGTCAGATGTTGCAAACCAGTACGGCGCGCGCGGTGCTCTACAGTTCATTGACCACAATCTGCAGCTTTGGTAACCTTGCCGTGTCTCCGCACCGAGGAATGGCGAGCATGGGTATTTTGCTCACCATCGGCATCGGTTTCACCCTGCTTTGCGTTTTGGTGGTGTTGCCGGCGCTCATGTTTTCAGGGAACCAGCCCTCGACGGGAGATTAAACATAAGGAGCATAGAGCATGGGGCATGGAGCATGGGGTGAGAGGCCAGAGGTCAGAGGTCAGAGGTCAGAGGTCAGACGACAGAAGACAGACGACAGACGACGAGGACACATCTTGATAATTTCTAATTTCGAAATTCGCAATCCGCAATCCGCAATTCTACCCTTTGCTCTATGCTCTATGCCCTATTCTTTCTACTCGATCGGTAAGGTATCATGAAGACATTCATCACTGGAGCTTCTGGCTTTGTGGGCTCGGCGGTTTTGCGCCAGCTTATTGAGGCAGGACATACCGTGGTCGCACTGCTGCGGCCGAACAGTGACCGGAGCAATATCGACGGCTTGCCAGTTGAAATTGTGATCGGTGATTTAACTGAACCTGACTCTTTCGCACCCACCCTTACCAACTGTGACAATCTCTTTCATATAGCAGCGGATTATCGCCTCTGGGTACCCAGGCCGGATGACATGTATGAGACCAACGTGACCGCAACCCGCAACCTCATGCTCGCTGCAGCCCAGGCAGGAGTGAAGCGTGTTGTCTACACTAGCAGTGTGGCCACTTTGGGTCTCAACTCCGATGGGACTCCAGCCGACGAGACTACTCCGGTTACCCTTGCCGACATGATCGGCCACTACAAGCGTTCCAAGTTTCTTGCCGAAGCCGAGGTGCAACGACTCGCAGAAGAAGAGAACCTACCCGTGGTCATTGTCAACCCCTCAACCCCCGTTGGTCCACGTGATATCAAACCCACCCCGACGGGCCGCATGATTGTTGAGGCCGCCTCCGGACGGATGCCGGCCTATGTGGACACGGGCCTTAATGTGGTTCACGTGGATGACGTGGCTATGGGACACCTGCTGGCTTTTGAACGCGGCACCATCGGCAAACGCTATATTTTAGGAGGCCAAAATTTGACGCTGAAACAAATTTTTATTGAAATCGCAGCCAGCACCGGCCGGCCGGCACCGAGGCTGCGTCTGCCGCATAATCTTATTTTACCCATTGCCTTCGTTGCCGAAGGGTGGGCTCGCCTCTTGGGTGGCAGCGAACCCCGGGTCACAGTGGATGGCGTGCGCTTAGCTAAAAAATACATGTTCTTTTCTATTGACAGAGCAAGAGATGAACTGGGTTTTACTCCCCGCCCAGTGGAAGAAGCACTAAGCGACGCCGTGGCTTGGTTCCAGCAACACGGGTATCTGCAATGAGAGAATCCAGAAGTCAGGAGACAGAAGACAGAAGAAAAAACCAAGAACAACTATTACAATCTCCTAGCTACTGACTCCTAGCTCCTAAATTCTTCAACCTTGGCCCTTGCACCCTGAGCCTAGTGCCCTCCACTCCATGCCCTCCACTCCATGCCCTATGCTCTATGCCCCATGCTCCATGCCCCATGCTCCATGCCCCATGCTCCATGCCCTATGCTTTCCCCCATTATTATGTTAGGGTCTCGTCTACGGTTCTGAGGCAAGGGTGGATTATGCAAGTGATACTGGCTAAACCCCGTGGATTTTGTGCAGGAGTGGTGCGGGCCATAGAGACCGTGGACCGCTCGCTCCAACTCCATGGCACCCCAGTGTATGTGCTCCATGAAATCGTCCACAACCGGCATGTGGTTGGCGCTTTGCGAGATCGTGGTGCCTGTTTCGTGGAAGACTTGGAAGAGGTGCCTTTGTCTGCTGTGACCATCTTTAGTGCCCACGGTGTGTCCAACGCGGTGGTCGAGCAAGCGAAGAGAAGAAATCTGCGGGCTATAGACGCTACCTGTCCCCTGGTCACCAAAGTACACCTGCAGGCCCAACGTTACAGTCGCCAGGGTATGGAGATTATTATCATCGGTCATCCCGGCCATCCGGAAGTGGAAGGGACCAGGGGGCGTATCGATGGCAAGGTCCATGTACTATCAAGCGTGGCTGAGGTTGAATCATTGTCTGTCAGAGATTCTCACCGTCTGGCATACGTCACCCAGACGACTCTGAGCATGGACGATACGCGTCACGTTATAGACGCATTGAAAAAACGTTTTCCCCCTATCATTGGGCCTGATTTGCAGGATATCTGCTACGCCACTCAAAGCAGACAGAACGCGGTAGGATTGCTGGCTCAAGAGATTGATTTGCTGTTGGTAGTGGGGGCTCGCTACAGTTCAAACTCCAACCGTCTTCGCGAGGCAGGCGCACAAAATGGTCTCCCTGCATACTTGATCGAGGACAAGGAAGAGATTGATCCCACCTGGTTCACGAACAAGGCAAGGATAGGGATCACCGCTGGCGCTTCAACACCTGAAATACTGGTGAAGGGGGTCCTTGACAGATTGGGCGACTTTGGCAAACTGCACGTGCGGGAGATGGATGGGAAACAGGAAACCATGCGCTTTCGTTTGCCAAAATCAACATACCTCTGAAAAAAACCCGGACCTGACCGAGGTTTCAGTGTTCAGGTTTCAGTGTTCAGGTTTCAGTGTTCAGTGTTCAGGTTTCAGCTTCTATGTTTCTTTTTCCTGACACCTGACGCCCGACACCTGAAACCTGAATATAGGTAAAGCCATTGAACTCTGAACTGACCAAACGCACCAGGTTCGTGATATTGAATTAACGTTTTGTGACCACTTTTACCTGGGGGACTCAGAATGCCTGTTCCGCTCATCCAACAGTACCGTATTGCCAGCTATATCACTAAGCAGAAACTGCGCGGGCAAAAACGCTATCCCCTTGTCTTGATGTTGGAACCTCTATTTCGCTGCAATCTCGCCTGTGCTGGTTGCGGCAAGATTGAGCACCCGGAGGAAATTCTCGACAAGAGTCTCAGTGTGGAGGAGTGTCTTGCAGCGGTGGATGAATGTGGCGCCCCTGTGGTATCCATAGCCGGCGGTGAACCTCTGCTTCACAAAGAGATGGCTCAGATAGTTGTAGGGATTATTCGTCGCAAGAAGTTTGTTTACCTATGCACCAACGGTTTACTCCTCAAGAAACATCTTGCGGACTATACCCCTTCGCCATACCTTACTTTTTCAATTCACCTTGACGGAAATCGTGAGCGACATGACGCCCTCGTTTGTCGGCAAGGTGTATTTGATCTGGCAGTGGATGCTATCAAATCTGCAAACCAGAGGGGTTTCAGGGTTACCATAAACTCAACCCTCTACGAAGGGGTGAGCGCTCAGGAAGCCGCCGAGTTTTTTGATTTTGCCATGGGTCTCGGCATAGAGGGAGTTACCATTGCCCCTGGCTTTAGTTACGAGAGAGCCTCCCAGCAGGATGTATTTTTGCAGCGCACAGCCAGCAAACAGCTTTTCCGGGACATTTTCACATTAGCCAAAAGGCGCAAGTGGAAATTCAACCATACCAAACTCTACCTTAATTTTTTGGCCGGCAACCAAGACTACCAATGCACTCCCTGGGGCAACCCAACGCGTAACATCTTCGGCTGGCAGCGCCCCTGTTATTTATTGCAGGAAGGAGGGTATGCTTCCAGTTTCAGGGAACTCATAGAAGAAACAGACTGGGACAGGTATGGTACCGGGCGCAATCCCAAATGCGCCCAATGTATGCTCCATAGCGGCTTTGAGCCGAGTGCGGTGAATGATATGCTTACCCATCCTCTGAAAGCTCTGTGGGTCTCCCTTCGCGGGCCACGTACGTCTGGCCCCATGGCGCCCGATTTTTCAGAGAGTGAGGAGGCAGGTGTCGGGTGTCAGGTGTCAGGTGTCAGGGAAAAACAAAAGAGCTGAAACTTGAACACTGAACACTGAAACCTTAGTCCCAGCGCCCTTGCCAATGATTAAGGAAGGTAAGAAAATTTACTTGAATATGTTGAACATGGGCCTAATGCGATTAGCTTACTGTAAATACAGAGCGAAATCGCTCCAGATAATCATGCTGGCCCTGTTGGTTCTGACCTTGTCTATGCCGGCGGTAGGAGCCGCTGCCGATACTGCGGCTAATGTGGTGGAAGCTCTCCACTCTGAGCTGCTCATTGTCATGAACCAAGCGAAGAAGCTCGGATATGCAGGTCGCTACCAACGGCTTGCTCCGCGTGTTACAGCCAGCTATGACTTTCCTTACATTTCAAAGGTTGTGGTGGGTAGGTATTGGAGGAGCTTCTCTGCAGAGCAGAAGTCTCAATTTATCGAGATCTTTAGCAAATTGAGCATTGCTACCTATGCCAACCGCTTCAACGGCTATTCCGGCGAGCGTTTCAAGACGATTTCCGGGGAGGAACTCAAGAGGGGCCAACGTCTGGTAAAGACTGTACTTATCAAAGCGAACGGAGAAGAGATCGAACTGGACTACATTTTACATAGGAAGAACAATCAGTGGCGCATCATCAATGTCGTCGCCGAAGGCGTCAGCGATCTCTCCTTAAAAAGGGCAGATTACACCTCCTACCTCAAGAAAAATGGTTTTGATGCCCTCCTAAAAAAACTGGATGAGAAGATTCAGAATTACGCCAAATAAAGGTCATGTCAGATTTGAGATCTTAGAGTTTAAAGCTTCGTTGCAAATAACGCAGGCGGCCTCAATCCGCAATCCGCAATCTGCAATCTACAATCCAGTGTAGGTTCTGCCCTTCCACTGAGAGGTTTGGCCTCGCCAGTGGTTGATTGCTGATGTCCAGGTCATGGCCAGATAGAGTGAGCTAATCAGAGGCATGGCGAAGGCCCACCAAACAGACATGCGGTAAAACTTGAGCGTGGGCAGATACGTCAGCACCATACTGACCAGACAGAATGCTGAGAGAAGCTTAACAGAAAAAGGAGACAATAAGAGGCCAATTCCTGGCATCCCGAAACTTGCCAGCATTATCACTGTGCACAAAATCAAGAGAGGTTTTGAATAGCGCAATTGGGTAAAGGCGGTCCGCGCCACCATGTTCCATATGGCCCGCATAGTATTGTAGGGTCGAAGGCTCCTCACCGAATGGCTTAGGCCCATCCAGGTCCTGTATCCCCTCGATTTCACCTTCTTCGCTAGAGCGCAATCATCAATCAGTGCTCCCCGCAAGGAATTGAATCCCCCTATTTCATCCAGCACCCGGGTTTCCAAGAGGATACAGCCCCCAGCGGCGGCAGCGACTCTGGAAGATGAAGAGTTTGATAGATGAAAAGGATAGAGCAGTTTAAAAAAGTAAATAAAGGCCGGCATCAATAGCCGCTCCCAAAAGGTTTCCATTCGTAATACTGCCATAAGTGAAATCAGGTGAACATTCTTCTCGCGCATCGTCTTTCTAAGCTCTGCGATAATACCCGGTAGAGGCTCAATATCGGCATCGAGCAGCAGGACAAGGGAGGTACTGAGGTGACCACGGCCCTGCTCGAGGGCCCAGAGTTTGCCACTCCAGCCAGCAGGTGGTGCTTTTCCACGAACAATATGCAGATTTGCACCTCCTGCTCCCCGCGCCGCCTCAGAAGTCCCATCAATCGACTGATCATCAACTATAATGATATTGAGACCACTGCCCTGTTGGTTCAAGGCCGGCAAGATGGCCTGCAACATATCCGCCTCATTGCGGGCAGGAATAAGCACAGTGATGTCACTCAGATCCTCATCGGCAGAGGGAGAAGACGCATCGAGAACTTCGCGTGTACCCCAAGGACGCCAGGGCAAGAGCAGAATGGTTAGCCAGGTGATGGCTCCAGTTATGGCGAAAAAAATCAGAATTGTTTCCATCGCTTGCAGCTCTCTTGGGTTTTCTCCTCTCATCAGTGACTGTGTCACCATTCGTTATCCCGGCCAAGTTCGCCTGCGGACGCGAGCCGGGATCCAGAAAAAATGAGACAATGTTTAAATCTCTCTGGATTCCGGGTCTCGCTCCGCGAAACGGAGCTTGCCCGGAATGCCGGCTTCGGCGCCTTGGAGGCAGTCTCCCGGTGGGGGAGGAGAATATTTTTTGTAACATGCCAGAATAATGGGAAAAATTCTGGACAGTAACCGGGTGCACAACAGGGAACTATATGCTATATTGGACCGCCTGTGTCAAAGCTATCGTTTCCAAGCAAACACTCTGGCTCTGAAAATATCGCATTTTTACTATAATGTATTATGAGATTTACTTGTATTCTGAAGTTGAAATCGCTATAACCCGGATATTTCATGAATTGCTGTCGCGAGACCATGAAACTGGGAACCCGCTTGCGGGACTGAGCGGAGCAGAGCGAGCGCGAAGAGGATGGGCGTGCCACCTGGCAACCGCAGGGGGTTGGTTCCGAGGCGTACATGAACGGTACGTCGCAGGAAATGACACCCGAGGACGCCAGGAAGGACGTCCATATCCGTGGTCGCAGCAAGTTATTCATGAAATATCCGGGTTAGGAGGACTTAAATTTACAGTACGGTTTTGGAAAGTTTCTGTAACTCTCACATGGAGACGGGCATGTTAATGAGAGCTTTCTGTTGCAGTGCAGTTCTATTCCTGTTGATCTTTGGTCTGGCTGCTCCTACCGAGGCTGGAGAACCCACCGATCAGATGAAGCTGACAATCGATAAAATAATCGATATTCTAAATGATCCGGCTCTCAAAGATCCAACCAAGGCTGAAGAGAGAAGAACGCGGATGCGCCACGTTGCTAATGAGCGTTTTGACTGGAGAGAAATGGCACGGCGCGCCCTGGCAAAGCACTGGACTCAGCGAACCGAAGAGGAGAAGAAAGAGTTTGTCCCACTGTTTACCGATATACTCGAGCAAGCCTACTTAAAAAGAATCGAAAATTACTCGGGAGACAAGGTCTCCTATGAAGGAGAAAGAGTCAAAGGTCAGTACAGTATCGTCAAGGTCAGAATCTTTACCGATAAACAAGCTGAAATTCCCGTAGCTTACAAGATGCAGAAGAAAGGCCAGGAGTGGAAGATCTATGACGTCTCCATTGAAGGAGTAAGCCTGGTCAAGAATTACCGCCAACAATTCGACAGTGTTATTCTGAGTTCCTCCTACGAGGGATTGGTGGAGAAACTAAAAGAAAAAGTAGCCAAAAATTAGGCTTCGTGTACCAAGTCTTAGGGTGTCAGGCGTTATGGAGGTGTCAGGTTTCAGGTGTCAGGTGTCAGTATCAAGGGAAATTCTGGTATAAGGTGCAAGCTGCATGGTACAGGGTAAAGCACCGAACAGAAGTCATATAATTCCCTGTACCTTAGACCCTGCACCCTGTACCTTGACTGCTGGCTACTAGCTATTTGCTCTGGGCGTGTCGACGGGCGCCCGCCTGACCCTACTCTTCCCTTTCTCGCTTTTCCCGCTTTTCTCGCCCCACCCCATGCCCCATGCTCTATGCCCTTTGTCTACCGTTAAGGCTATTGCAATCTGAGCCAACCCTGCCTACGGCCCGAAGGGAGGACCAGGCTTTCTGTGACAAAATAAAAACCCACATCCGTACGGATGTGGGTTTTTGAGTCATCCTCTTTGGGGCAGCGAAATCGGCAAATTAATACATGCCGCCCATGCCACCCATGCCACCCATGCCACCCATGTCGCCGCCAGGAGGCATAGCCGGCATCATTTCCTTTTCCTCGGGCTTTTCGACGACTGTGGCCTCGGTAGTCAAGAGTAGCGAAGCCACGCTAGCAGCGTTCTGCAGGGCAAAACGCACCACTTTGGTGGGATCGATAACACCTGCCTTGGTCAGATCTTCATACTTCTCAGTCTCCGCATTGAAGCCTTGAGCTCCCTTGTCCTTCTTGACCCGCTCAACCACCACCGAACCCTCATGTCCGGCATTATTGGCAATCTGCCGTATCGGCTCCTCCAAAGCGCGCTTCACAACGCTGACTCCAAGCTGCTCCTCACCCTCCAGTTTGACTTTTTCCAGGGCTGCAATACAGCGGAGGAGGGCCACACCACCGCCAGGCACAATGCCTTCTTCCACGGCCGCCCGGGTGGCGTTCAAAGCATCCTCCACCCGTGCCTTCCGCTCCTTCATCTCGGTCTCCGTGGCAGCCCCAACATTGATCACTGCCACACCGCCAATGAGCTTGGCCAGCCGTTCTTGGAGCTTCTCGCGGTCCCAATCAGAGGTGGTCTCTTCAATCTGGGCGCGGATCTGCTTTACACGGGCCTCCAGGTCTTTCCGGCTCCCACCTCCGTCCACGACGGTGGTGTTGTCCTTGTCAATCCGCACTGTCTTGGCTGTACCCAGATCATTGGCACTCACATTCTCGAGTTTAATGCCCAGGTCCTCTGCAACCACCTGACCTCCAGTGAGAATGGCAAGATCTTCCATCATGGCCTTGCGCCGATCGCCAAAACCAGGGGCTTTCACCGCACACACCTTCAAGGTTCCACGCAGCTTGTTTACCACCAATGTGGCCAAAGCCTCTCCCTCAACGTCCTCGGCAATAATCATCAGTGGCCTGCCCATCTTGGCAATCTGCTCCAATAAGGGCAGCATGTCTTTCATATTGCTTATTTTCTTCTCATGGATAAGAAAATAGGGATCCTCCAACACCACTTCCATGCGTTCGGGGTCGGTGACGAAGTAGGGCGAGACGTAGCCACGGTCGAACTGCATGCCTTCCACCACCTCCAGAGTGGTTTCCATGGCCTTGGCTTCCTCCACCGTAATAACCCCCTCTTTGCCAACTTTATTCATGGCCTCGGCAATGATGTTGCCGATGGTTTCGTCGTTGTTGGCGCTGATTTTTCCAACCTGCGAAATTTCTTTTTGGTCCTTGGTGGGCTTGCTCATTTTCTCGAGCTCTGCCACCACAACGGCAATCGCCTTGTCGATGCCGCGTTTGAGACCCATGGGATTGTGGCCCGCTGCCACTAGCTTGGAACCCTGAAAAAAGATGGATTGCGCCAGCACAGTTGCTGTGGTAGTGCCGTCACCGGCCACATCCGAGGTCTTGCTGGCCACCTCTTTCACCATCTGGGCGCCCATGTTCTCGAATTTGTCCTCGAGCTCTATTTCCTTAGCCACAGTCACGCCGTCTTTGGTGATGGTAGGGGCACCAAAGGTCTTCTCGAGAATCACATTGCGACCTTTGGGGCCAAGGGTCACCTTCACCGCATCGGTAAGGGCATTTATGCCTCTAAGCAGGGACTCCCTCGCTTTTGATCGAAACTTCAGTTCTTTGGACATTTCTTAGACTCCTTCTTTCTTTTTCCAGATCCCTTTTTTCATTCTCCATAGAAGTGGATGTTTCAGCCGAAGGACAGTCACTTCCTCAGGATGGCAGAGTTTTTAGGGACCTTATCGTGAATTGGTTGTGGTACATTGCCGCGACAGCAGCCTACTTCTCCACCACTGCCAGCACGTCGTCTTCGCGCATTATCAACAAGTCTTCACCCTCGATCTTCACTTCAGATCCTGCATATCTGCTAAACAGCACAGTATCCCCTTTTTTGACATCGAGGGGAAGCTTGCTGCCATCTTCCATGAGCTTGCCGGTGCCCACCGCCAAGATTTTTCCCTGTATGGGTTTCTCCTTGGCAGAATCGGGAATGATGATACCTCCCTTGGTGACTTCCTCTTCCTCAGTGCGTTTGACAATGATACGATCATTCAATGGTTGTAACTTCATGTTCTGTGACTCCTTTTCTACTATTGATAAAACCGCAAATCCACGGGTGACGAGTTCCCCATGTGTTAGCACTCACCAAAGATGAGTGCTAACACATGGCGGAGGATATCCATATAACCTGCAAAAAGCAATCTTTAAATTATTCGATTATCTTCTTTAGAAAGGAAAAATTATAGATAAGTACCAGATAACTCAATCAAACAAAGTTTTTCAGTATTTTTCGAATAAATATTGCTTCTAACAACAACAATCGTGTTCGTGCACACTCAAATCGACAGACCGAAACCAGACCATTGCGGATTGCGGATTGGCGATTGCGGATCTGGGGAGGCATGGAGCATAGGGCATAGAGCATGGGGTAAAAAACAGCTGGCAGATTGCAACTTGCAGCAGGCAGTCAGAAGGCAAAGGACAGACAACAGAGGACAAAGGACTACGGACCACGGACTGCTGGCTTGCTTCTTTACAAGTCCTTTTGCTTCATGTTACAAAACAAACGAAAGCCTTCAGCCGTCGGCTTCCAGCTCTCAGCTAAAATAAGACATCAACAATGTTTCTCTCGTTTTTAGCATTAGGGCTTCAGGTAGAGTTTGAACCAAAGAAATCTGAGATTTTTGAGTCTTTTGTTTTATTTTCTGAGTCTTTTTCATCCTGCTGGTGGCTGATAGCTGAACGCTGACAGCTGAACGCTGACTTCCTCAATGACAAAATGGCAGCCACAAGATCACTATTTCCACCGGGCGAAAAAAGAAGGTTTTATCGCCCGGTCAGTCTACAAGCTGGAAGAGGTTGACCGGCGCGTCCGGTTATTGAAACCAGGTCAGCGGGTTCTCGACCTGGGCTGTCATCCAGGATCATGGCTGCAATACTGTGCCCGGGTTGTAGGAAAACGCGGTTTGGTGGTGGGGGTAGACACCCGCAAGATCTCTGTTGAGCTGCCACCTCATGTCAAGTTTATCCAGGCTGATGTTTTTGAACTTTCGCCCGCCGACCTTCATCACTTATCTAAAGAGTTCGATGTGGTGCTAAGTGACCTGGCACCAGCCACAACCGGAATTCGTTCCGTGGACAGCAACCGTTCTTCTATGCTTTTTCGGCAAGCTTTGGCTCTAGCCGATGACCTGTTGGTGCCCAATGGTCACTTCCTGGGGAAAATCTTCCAGGGCTCAGGTTTCGACGAGAATGTCCAAGAGCTGAAACGTAGGTTTCGCAGAGTCAAGGGAATCAAGCCTCGCGCTACTCGCAAGCCAAGCAAGGAAATTTTTCTTGTTGCCATGGACAAGAAGAAGTGAAGCTCTGGTGTGATTAAAAATCGAGCTACTACCAACTCGTCACAAAAATGATGTAAAATACTGACACGGCGACGCGAAAACGGGGCGAGACGGCGAAAATCATAATTTCAATATGCATCGCGTCACCGGATCTTCCTGTCTCCGCGTCGTTGGAAGGACGTCGCCTGCAATACGAGATCAGAAATACCTCCCACTATTGAAAAGCGATCTTATACGGGGGAAGAGAAATGTCCGGACATTCAAAATGGCATAGTATTCGTCACAAGAAAGGTGCCGTTGACGCCAAACGAGGCAAAATTTTTTCCAGATTGATAAAAGAGCTCATGGTAGCTGCTCGGATGGGTGGTGGCGATCTCTCGGCTAATCCTCGACTTCGACAGGCCGTCGCCTCAGCCAAAGCTGAAAACATGCCCAAGGATAATATTGAGCGCGCCATAAAAAGAGGTACCGGCGAACTGGATGGGGTAAATTACGAGGAATTCATCTATGAAGGGTATGCCCCGGGGGGTGTGGCTGTATTGGTCGAAATCATGACTGACAATAGGAATCGCGCCGCTGCCGATGTCCGCTACATCTTCAGCAAACAGGGCGGTAACCTCGGTGAGGCCGGCTGCGTGGCCTGGATGTTTGACAAGAAAGGATTAATCGTCTTTGAACAAGAATTGGTAAATGAAGACGAAATTTTGGAGGTGGCCCTGGAAGCGGGCGCCGAGGATGTGGTTGCCAGTGAGGATCAGTTAGAAATCCACACTGATCTTGCCACCTTTGAATCAGTGAAGCAAGCCTTCGACGACCAGGAACTACGATACGCCATGGCAGAAATAACCATGCTGCCCAAAAATACGGTAGAAATTGATGATGAATCTCTGGCGGTCCAGGTGCTCAAGCTCATGGAGGCCATTGAGGATTCTGACGATGTGCAAAAGGTTTACGCCAATTTCGACATCCCAGATAAGATTCTCCAACGAATCAGTTAAGGAATAGCAGGCAGGGGGCAGTTGAACTAGGAACTAGGAATTAAGCACTAGGCATCAAAGGAAAGAAGAATTCAGGAGCCAGAATTTAGAATCCAGAATAAAAAAACAAAACGATTCAATGACGGCCGTAAGGCCAAACTAGGGACCCGCTCGCGGGACTGAGCGGAGCGAAGCGAGCGCGAATAAATGACGGCGGAGCCTAATGACAGCGAGGCGCGATAGCGCTGAGCGTAATGACCCAATGTTGTTTGAGCCCTGTGTGCCTAAGAGCAGATCACCAATAACAGTTGACCAACGAGATAAGCCCTCATGCGCATCATTGGCATAGATCCAGGTTCCACGGTTACCGGTTATGGTATTGTGGAACAGGTCAATCTCCGATTGTGTCATGTGGCCAGCGGCCGGGTTGCCTCTCCCACCGGAATGCCTTTTCACGAGCGGTTGAAAAGAATATATGTGGAGTTGGAGAAGGTCATAGCCTGTTACGAACCTGGGGCTATGGCCGTGGAAGACCTTTTTGTATCACGTAACATCAGGAGTGCACTGAAATTGGGCCATGCCCGGGGCGTGGCTATGTTGGCTGGATTAAATGCTGATCTTCCCATTGCCGAATATTCTCCGTTGGAAGTAAAAAAGGCACTGGTGGGATACGGCCGAGCCCATAAGACCCAAGTCCAGCAAATGGTCCGAACCCTCCTTCGTCTTGGCGAACTTCCTGAGTCCAACACAGCCGACGCACTAGCTGTAGCCATTTGTCATCTGCACTGTTGCCAGGGAATTGGAAAGCTCACTCACGGGAGTCGACGATGATTGCCCACATCCAGGGGCGCCTCCATTTCAAGTCACCAGAACACCTTATTATTGACGTGGATGGCATTGGCTACCAAGTCCACGTGCCTCTCACCACGTTCTACGAACTACCCGATGTTGGCAATACAGTGGCTTTGCACATCCATACCCACGTCCGCGAAGATGCCCTGCAGCTCTATGGTTTTCAGGCGCAAGAGGAAAAAGCGCTTTTTATTCGTCTTATGGGCGTGGCCGGAATTGGGCCTCGCCTGGCAGTAAATATCCTCTCCGGGATCAGTCCCGCTGAGCTGAGGGAGTCTTTGCAGCAAGGTGACCTCGCCAGACTGATATCCATACCTGGAGTTGGGCGTAAGACCGCTGAGCGCATCATGCTGGAAATGAGGGACAAACTGCCTGCTCTGGCAGCAGATCGAGATATTGCCTTGTCAGTCAAGAGTGCAGCCGCCGAGGCAGTGATGAATGATGCCATTTCAGCCCTCGTTAATCTTGGCTACAAAAAGGGAGTAGCCCAGCGGGCTATTGACCAGGCTCAACAACGGCTGCAAGGAGAAATGACTCTTGAGAGCTTGCTGAAAGAGTCACTGCGGGCACTGGCATAAGAGAATTGCGGATTGCGGATTGCGGATTTGGAGAGACACAGAGCAGAGGGCAGCTGGCAGCAGGCAGCCGTTTCGACTAGGCACCAAGGAACGACGGGGGGACACGGAGTAACTGCGAGATGGAGGCGCGGCGAAAATGTCAGAAATTTGGCGGAACTCTATCTTGATTTCTTTTCTCCTGAATTCTGAATTCTGAATTCTGGATTCTGAATTCTGGATTTTTACTCTATGCTCCATGCCCCATGCTCTATGCTCTATGCGGCGAACGGAGTGAGCCACCACGGACCAGAATATGGAAGAACGGCTTTTCAATGGAGAAGAAAAAGACGAAGAGGTTGGCTTCGACGCCAGTCTGCGCCCTCTCAGCCTTGCTGAATTTGTCGGTCAGGAAGGGATTAAAGACAACCTGAAAGTCTTTATTGAAGCTGCGAGGGGCCGACACGAGGCCCTTGACCACGTTCTTGTCCACGGCTTTCCTGGCCTGGGCAAAACCACTATTGCCCATATAATCTCCCAGGAACTCAATGTTAACATCCGGACAACCTCGGGGCCGGTGCTGGAACGGGCCGGAGATCTGGCCGCCATCCTCACCAACCTGGAGTCTCGCGATGTCCTTTTCATTGATGAGATTCACCGGTTGAATTATGTGGTGGAGGAAGTCCTCTACCCTGCCATGGAGGACTTTCAGCTGGATCTTGTCATTGGTCAGGGGCCCAGTGCCAGGACCGTAAGGTTGGATGTGCCCCAGTTTACCTTGGTGGGTGCCACCACCCGCGCCGGGCTCCTGACTCCGCCTCTCCGTGATCGCTTCGGGGTGGTACTGCGGTTGGATTTTTATAGTCCGGAAGAGCTCGCTCGAATTGTCAGCCGCGCCGCCAGAATCCTCGGGATCTCCATTGATGAGAGTGGGGCCTTCGAAATCGCCCGGCGATCCCGGGGCACGCCCAGGGTGGCCAACCGGCTCCTGCGCCGGGTACGTGACTATGCCCAGGTGCGAGCTGACGGCATTATCAACCGACCAGTAACCGATGCCGCCCTGAAGATGCTCGGGGTTGATGAAAAGGGACTGGACAAAATGGACCGCAAGATCCTCCTTGCCCTTATCGAAAAATTTGACGGCGGTCCCGTTGGAGTTGATACCCTGTCAACCGTGGTGGGTGAGGAGAGGGACACTTTGGAAGATGTATATGAGCCTTATTTGGTGCAGGAAGGTTATTTGAACAGAACCCCCAGGGGGCGCATGGCCACCCGACTCGCCTATGAACACTTCAACGTATCCCCCAGCCAACAGGTCCAGCAACAAGCAGAGTTGTTTGATCAAGAAAACTCCGAGTCTTGAGTTCGCACCCAGGTTAGCAACTCGAAGCACATTCTCAAATAAAAAACCACAATTACTGAGATTTCAGTGTTAGGGACAGATGGAGATTTCAGGTTTCAGTGTTCAGGTTTCAGCTTCTATGTTTATTTTTCCTGACACCTGACACCTGACACCTGAAATTTGTGATTTGAAATATCCAGGCTAGCTTCTCGATATTAAATATAAAAGCCACAGGTGTCTCCACCTGCGGCTTTATTAGTAAGTTCTTATAGCTGTCTATTTAGTGATTCGAATCCTTCTTGAAAAGGTTCAGAAGAGTTCGACCCAGGGCTACCATGACACCCATGCCAATTGCTCCAAGCGCACCATAGAAGGCAATAAAAAAAACAGCGTGGCTCGGATCGTGCCATGGTATATCCCAGGGCAATAGGCTTTGGACGCTCCGAGCTAATCCAGAACACAGAAATTCTCCGATGTACATGCTCTCTCCTTCGCCCACTCGGAAAGGAAACTGGAAAAAGAAAATAGGATGTGAAATGATTAGCAAAGTATTGCAGGGTTGTCAATAGAAAAGGCAAAGAGCATAGGGCATAGGGAAGATTGCGGGTTTCTGATCTCGGATTACGGATTGAAAAAAACAAATGGGACATGGGGAAAGACAGTAGGCAGCAGAGCTCAGCTCTCATCGAGCTTCGCGTCAGGTGGCTACGCCGTCATTGGGTCAAGACGCTTCGCTGTCATTTATTGCAAATAGGTAGAGGGATGATTCTAGATTTTAGATTGGAGATTGTAGATCGCGGATTTGAGATAGTTGAGGTTTCAATGTTCCCCGCTGCCGCTTCGCTTAAGACGCAATCTTCGACAGGTTTTAGATTGTCTGGCTGTTTTTCCTGACACCTGAAACCCGACACCTGAAACCTCAATTCTGAATTCTGGCTCCTGGATTCTTTGATTGTAGATGTGGGATGTGGGATGCATAGGGCATAGGGCATGGAGCATGGGGAGGATTGCAGATTTTAGATTGTTGATTTAGGATTTAGGGATTAAGGAATTGAGGAATTAATGGATTAAGGGCGAGAAAAGAATTAATTGGATAAAGCCTAGCTTCCATCCCCTTCCTTCGTCCGTTCGTTGCTTGAGTCGGATGTGTCCATCATTGTCCCCTAATGATAACGGTTTTGCCATCGGGATCGATAATGCAACGCTTGAAGAACTCTTTCAAGGATTCCCCTAACTGGTCGCGATTACAAAAGTAGTAATCCAAGACCCTTTTCTTCACATCGATCCGGTTCCTTCCCCTGATCTTTACGACTTTCATGGTAACCACCCCCTTTCATTGTAGATTTGTCCTGCGGACTCCCACCCTTCGGGCGGGTTCCCAGTTTTAGATTGCGGATTTTAAAAAACCAAGCAAAAATGTAATAAAAAACCCCGAACCATAAAGTCTCGGGGCTAGTAGGCACAAATCTGAAAGGACCCATCAGGGTCGGTGAGAAACAAACTTCAGACGTACCGAACCGAGCCCTCGATCTTGCTGGCTCATCTGCACTACGACTAAATTACAACTATTACTAGAAGGGTCGTCCAATCTCTTTTCCTGTTTGCAAATTAGATTACATTCACCCGTTTTTGTAATGCTGTTCGCCCTTTTTGTCAAGTCGTTTTTCAAGCGCCAGGAGACAGGAGTAAACGGTAAGCGGTGAGCGGTAAGCAGTAAGCGGTATCTCACATCCCACATCTCAAATTCGAAATTCAAAATTCGAAATCCGCAATAATTCTTTATGCCCCATGCTCCATGCCCCATGCTCCATGCCCCATGCTCCATGCCCCATGCCCCATGTCCTTTTCTTCTTGCCTTTCCGCGCTCAAGTTCTTATATTCTTTGCCGTTATGGGCAAATTCAAACGTCTGAAGAACCAAACCCTGGCCAAAGTCTACACCAAAATTCCCTCGCTCGTGGATCTTTACGCTAAAGGAGCAGAACTGGTGGTCAACACCACCACCCCTTTCTCTCCTCTCAACAAACCCCTTGAACAATGCCGCCTCGTTCTCGTCACCACAGGGGGCATCCACGGTAGAGACCAGAAGCCTTTTGATATGTCAGACAAAAAGGGTGACCCCTCCTACCGAGAATTCCGATCAGATATTGGTGTGGAGCAACTGACCATCACCCATGACTACTACAACCATGCCGATGCCCTTGCCGATCCCAATCTAGTACTGCCCATAAAACCCCTGCGGCAGTTGCTTCACCAGGGGATGATTGGCTCGATTGGCCCCAGATTTTTCAGCTTCATGGGCCATGTTACGGGAGAGAGCCTCGCTACATTGACCGACACCACTGCACCGGAGGTTGCTGCGGCCTTGATTGCCGACGAGGTGGACGCAGCTTTTCTAACCCCAACCTGAGGTCTCTGTAATCAATCCGTTGGATTGATCCAGCGCATTTTTGAAGAGAAGGGAATCTCTACGGTATCCATTTCCCTCAATTTGGCCATTACCAAGAAGGTCATGCCGCCTCGGGCATTGTACCCGGGTTTCTCGCTAGGTCATCCCATGGGACGAGCACATGACAGAGATATCCAGTTGCAGGTACTGCGAGACGCTCTCGGGCTTTTGGAGATGGATTTAGAGCCGGGGGAGGTCGTAGTAAAGTCTTACTAGATGTGGAATTAATATGGGGCTAGATTATTTCGGATTGCGGATTGCGAATTGCGGATTTAAAAATTATCAGGTTTGACCTCTGACTTCTCACCCCATGCTCTATGCTCCATGCCCCATGCCCTTCACTGCTCACCATTATCTCAACAACAACACTCGCAACATCCCGCGGAGGGAAAAGACATCTTCAGGATCCCTTTGGCCGAGCAATATCTGCCTGGCCACCCCTCGCACCGACGAGTTGCGAGCAGCCTTCGTAATGAGAAGGTTGGCGAATGAGGTGAAGTGGAACAATCTCTGCGCTGCCAGATAACCTTGATGGCGCCCATCCAGCTTCTGCCGTAGATCTCTCTCGTAATTCTCCAAAATCCGGCCGCTAAAATCGTTTTTTTCAAGAGCCTCGAGGGCAACAGAAGCAGCCACCCGCCCACTTTCCAGAGCACTGCTAACCCCCTCGCCTATAAAGGGAAACGTAAGGCCCAGGGCTTCTCCTAGAACAAGGAGCCCTGGAGCGCAGGCTTGTGCGCCTTGAAAACCCGTGCGCATTGGGGCCGCTCTGATTGGCTCAATTTGCTCCGCCATTTGTAGATGCCGGGATAGTGGTTGAACATGTTTATGGAAGTTCGTCAGGTTCTGGCCGAAACGGTCCATTTTCTTGCGGCCATCCAGGAAGACACCGCAGCCCACATTGAAAATACCCTGACCCAAAGGAAACATCCAGCCGTAGCCGGGGAGCAGGCGTCGATCGTAGATAACGACCATGGAGCTCTCATCTATTGTCTCGGTGAGGCGGAAATACCCCCGAACACCAATGGCACTATGATTTCTATTTATCAGGACTCCAAACACGCGCAGGATTCGGGCATTGGCACCAGTTGCCAGGAGCACCAACCGAGCAGTAATACTAATTTTGTGTCCTTCCTGATCAAACCCCACGGCTCCGACACAGGTTCCATCCTGGAGCAGCGGCTCTGATACTGTGACACCACCCACAAAGTTGGCCCCCCGGTTACAGGCCTCCTCAAGGAGCAAGGCATCCAACTCTTTCCGTGGAAGGGTGAACACATTTCCTTCCAGTTCACACTCAGTCCCGTTGGGCGCCACGAAAAGAATGCTACGAATAGGATGGGCCTTTTCTTTTACCGCTGCGTCTAGGCCGACGCTTTCCAAAACTTCCAGGCTGTCCTCGAGAAGACCGTCTCCGCAGACCTTCTCTCGAGGAAATGGGCTGCGCTCTACCACCAGGACATCGACTCCTTGACGGGCCAATTCCACAGCAGCCAAGCAGCCTGCCGGTCCGGCACCAACCACCAGAACGTCGGTTTGCATGTCCCGATTCAACGTTTCTCCATCCCTGGTTGTGAGAGCAATAATGCGGAATTTTTGACAGGTGACATCATTATAACTAGTGGATAAGGATCAGTATAGCGCGAAGATCTAGAATATAGTAGCCAGGAGACAGGAGTCAGGAGCAAGATAAGGTAGCATAGAGCATAGCGAAAAAATAGAGTAGCCAGTAGTCAGTAGTTAAGGGCAAATGCTTTCTTCCTTCTCTCCTGGATTCTGAATTCTGACTCCTGGCTTCTTGTTTTTAAATTGTCCTTCGGACTCCCACCCTTCGGGCGGGCTCCCAGTTTCGCAATCCGCAATTCGCAATCCGCAATTTCCTCTTCATGCTCTATGCCAAACAAAAAGACCAGCTCAGCCGTCCGCTTTTGTCAGACAGTCTGGCCGGTCTCTAGTGATTCTAAACCTAATAACCTAGCCTACTCTGTGACTTCAAACTGGAGCTCTTTTAAAACGGTTCCCGCCGAGTCGAGGACATCCACACGCCAGGCGCCAACTTCATGGGCTTGAATTATCTTGGAGCTCCAGGTGCGCCAGTTGGCCGAGGAGATGTCAAGGTCTACCCGGGCCCGCTCGTTGGCACCGAAATACCAGACGTGGGTGATTGTAGTCGGAGTCTGTGCGCCGGTAATCTTGGTAAAACAGTACAGGGCGCCAATTGAGGCTGAGAAACTGACGCCGGCATCCACAGGTTCCCGGTCAACCACATCCTGGCAAATGGCAGCCACTGCAACTTCTAGTGAAGGAGCTTCCTGGGCCAGCGCGGCTGGAGGCAGCCATAAAAAGGTGGCAACCACTACCAATAAGACGGCGGATTTGGTGAGGGACTGTTTCATTGTCGCTTTCTCCTTGGTAAAAGGGTTCATAATCTAGGCCGGAATTATTTAAGCACAATGGCTCGCTTCTTGCAAGAATAAAGCACCACGTGGGAAACTTGACAATGATTTTCTAACATAGTAAATCCCCGAAAAAAAGATCCAGAAGGGGCATGGTGATCTTTTAGGGAAGGGATGAAGCACGGTGGTACGATTTTCTGACCTGGAAAACAAGGGTGCTAAAAAGGAAGCCGAGCCTGAGAGCTCGGTGTTTGAGGAACTGTCAGAAGAAGAAAGCGCCCCCCTTGATGCGAACGATTGGTACCAACGCGCCTGCCGGTTTGTCGAGGGTGTTTTTGGAAAGGTTCGCAATAATAAGAAGCCGGATCTGAGTGAGGGCGAGGACCTGATTAAGGAGATCGTGCAGGCCTGCTTGCGCGGTAACTTGCCACAAGAATTACTCATCAAGGCCCAATACGGAGATGAGACTGACTCGTTCCTCACCAACAAAGCGGTCAATGTAACCGTTTTCGCGATTTTCATGGGCGACACTCTGGGATTGCCCAAGGAACGACTGGCGGAGTTGGGACTCGCAGCTTTGCTCCACGACATCGGCAAAATTCGGGTGCCTGAGGAAATCCTTTACAAAGAAGGAAGCCTCAAAGAGGATGAGTTAACGGTGCTGCGAAAATATCCCCACGATAGTTTCGAGATATTGCAGGGACTCGGTGACAAATACCACAACCTCGCCGAATGTGCCCTCCACCTGAACGAGAGGCTAGATGGCAGCGGCTTTCCCCAGGGGCTGCAAGGAGAGGCGATCAACCCCTACGCCAGGATCCTAGGTATACTAGAGCTCTACGAAGCTATGACCCATAACCGGCCTCAGCGTCAGAAGTTCACCCACTTCGAGGCGGTGAAGGAGATCATCAAGACGAAAAAAGACGCCTTCCAACGTGAATTGCTGAAGGCCTTTCTAAACACCTTTGGCATTTTCCCACTCCACTGTCTGGTGAAGCTAAATTCCGGCGCCATCGGCAGGGTCATCCAAACCTATGAAGAACAGCCCCTGCGACCGAATGTAGAGATCATTGTGGATGCTCAGGAGAGGCGGGTAAAGGTGCCGCGGACGATTGACTTAAGGGAACAACAGGTTTTATACATCGTTGACGCACTCACGGAAGAAAATCTAAACGGTTGAGGTTTACCATGTATTTGGAACATTGGGGTATGAACATTTTGCCTTTTGAAAACACTCCTAACCCGACCTTTTTCTATCCTTCTTCCATGCATAAAGAGGCTCTGGAACGCTTGAACTATACTGTCGCCCAGGGAAAAGGGGCGGCCATGATGGTTGGTGGGGTCGGTTGCGGCAAAACCATCATAAGCCATGCTCTGATTAATCGGCTTCGGAAAGACCGTTATCGTGTGGTGGCCATGACCAATCCAGCCTTTGAACCAAATGAATTTCTCGAAATGGTCATGAGATTATTCCAGGTCCCCAATGGCTATGACCGCTCTAAAGCCGAGATGTTGCATTGCCTTGAAGCTCATCTGAAAAAGAATATTGTGGAGGCCAAAGGCTCCGTGCTGATAGTTGATGAAGCCCAGGTTATTCACAACGACAGAACGCTGGAGGAACTGAGAATGCTTCTGAACCTCCAGGCAAATAACAAGTTTCTGATTATCCTGATTCTCCTTGGACAGTTGGAGCTGTCTGCCAAGGTTGCCAGGGTGGCTCCTTTGGACCAGAGAATTTCGGTGCGCTACAAACTCACTCCCCTCCCCTACAGGGATTCTCTTTACTACATCAAACACCGCTTAACTGTGGCCGGGTGCAAAAAGATGCCGTTTACTGCCGAAGCTCTTGAGGCCATTTTCAGGCTCACCAAGGGGATCCCCAGGGAAATAAACAATCTATGTGACCGCAGCCTGCTTGCAACCTATCTGGCAGACAGGACAATCGCCACTCATGAAATAGTGGAGGAAGCCTGGAAGGACCTCCACTGATCAACCAGTCACTCTAGTACTTCAGTACTCCAATACTCCTTTGCACATCTCCCGTCATTCCGGAATCCGCCGGCGGCGGATATCCGGAATCCAGTTCGTTAGAGTCTTTCTAGACTCCCGCCTTTGCGGGAGTGACGTTGCGCTGTAAAACCTCTCGATGTGGGGTTGCTTCTGGTCACATCCACCGATTTAAAATCCCCCCTCGCTCCCCCCTTTAAAAAAGGGGGGAAAGTTCTGAAGGTCCAGCTGGTGACAAATTATGAACGGAGATGAAAAGTCCCCCTTTTGTAAAGGGGGATTTAGGGGGATTTTGCCGCTTGGCACCAACTGCTAAAACTCTCAGAACCGCAGAATATCGAACAAGGAATGATGAATTTTGAAGGATAACAGAATATTTAATCTTGAGGAGCGCTTATTTGATTTTGCGCCCGCCAAACAGAAGAATTAGAACACTTCATCATTCGACATTCCTTGTTCGATATTCTGCGGTTCAAAAGATGGCAAAAGAGGATTTTATGGGATTGCAGAGAGGTTTTTCTGAACAACCCTACATATAATACCGCCCTGTATCTTCTGTAGGGTCATGGTCCGGTTGGATCTGCTGGTGGGAAACGATGGAACGATAGTAATCATTGCTCTGCAAAAGTGACTCATGGGTGCCAATGGCAATGAGGTGGTTCTGATCTAAAAGAAAGATCCGATCGGCATTCATGATAGTGGAAAGCCGGTGGGCCACCACAAAGAGGGTCTTGCCTTCAGTATAGGTTGGCAGAGACTGAAAAATGTTCTTTTCCGTCTGACTGTCCAGGGCGGAAGTCGGCTCATCCAGTATCAAAATATCCGGATTTTTGACTATGGCCCGGGCAAGGGCCAGCCTCTGCTTCTGCCCTTCTGAGAGGTTAACTCCCTTTTCACCAATTTCGGTCTCATAGCCTTCAGGCAGACTCGCTATGAAGTCATGGATACCAGCAACTTTGGCCGCCGTTAAGACCTCATCCTCGTTGGCCTCGGGATTGCCGTAACAAAGGTTTTCCATAATCGATCCGGATAGGAGGAGTGTGCTTTGAGCGACGTAGCCAAACCGCTGGCGCAAGGAACCAAGCTCATAGTCCCTTGCCGGCCGATCATCAAAACAAATTTCTCCTGCGGTGGGCTGGTAGAAACGAAGGATGAGGCTCAAGAGTGTGGTCTTTCCCACACCGCTGGGACCAACAATGGCTACCCGTTCTCCGGGTTGGATCCGGAAAGAAATATCATTGAGTATCGGTTCTCGGGCGTCATAGGCAAAAGAGACGTTCTTGAACTCGATCTCACCTGTCAGCCGCTCAACTATCTTGCCGTCTCCCCTGCTCTCTTCCGGGATGATGTCGTAGAGAGCCGAAACTCGTTCCAGCGCCGCTCGCGCATTTTGCAATTGAAGATTAGCACTGGCCAAAAACTGCGCCGGGCCAAATACATACGCCAGGTAGGCGATAAAAGCGAGCAAGGAACCCAAACTCCAATGGCCCTGAATCACCCAGTATGCACCCAGTGCCAAAACTATGAGCTTCGCCACACCGGGCATCGAATTGATTATGAGGCTCGCAACGGAACTTACCGTGGTTTGCTCCAGGGAAATGTGAAATGCCTCTTTCAGTTGAGTCATGAAACGTTGAACTGTCCGCGCTTCGGTGGAGAAGGCCTTGATCAAGGATACCGAGGAAAGCGACTCCTGCAAATGACTTGAAACCGTGGCCTCTTGTTCCATTCCCTGGTGGCTGAGGACGTGCACTTTCTTTGAGAAGTACCTGATACAAAGAACCAAACCGGGGATAATGAAAAGGACACCAAGAGCAAGTCTCCATTAAATGTAGAAAAGCAGCACCACACCACCGGCAAATCGTAGGA
>JAJDNL010000014.1 GCA_022340745.1 Deltaproteobacteria bacterium | reverse complement strand
CGGATGCAGCCTTCATGATGCCTGAACAAGTTATGATCTATGACAATCTGACCCAGACCATCAAGGTGGTGGCAAATATATATGTGCCGGAATACGTCAATCATGATGCGGCATACGATCGGGCGGTGGCCCAGATAGATGAGACGATCAGGTTGCTCAAGGAGCCGATGATATCCTCAGACCCGGAACAAAGACCCAAACGGGCGGCAGTGCTTAAGGCAAACATGGAGCGAGATCGGTTCGAGGGTATGGTGCGGCGCGCGAAGCAGTATATTCAAGACGGCGAGGCCATCCAGGTAGTAATCAGCCAACGTTACGACACGGAGTTGCTCTCTGAACCGTTTGATATATATCGCGCCCTCAGGAGAGTGAACCCGTCCCCATATATGTATTACCTGGACTTCGATGGTGATGTGGTCGTCGGCGCTTCACCAGAGGTGCTGGTCCGGTTGGAAGACGGCAGGGTAGCCCTACGACCTATTGCCGGTACTCGGCCCCGTGGAAAGAACGATGCAGAAGATAACCGTTTGGAAAAGGAACTATGCGCGGATCCGAAGGAGCGAGCTGAACACGTGATGCTGGTGGACCTAGGTCGCAACGATGTTGGCCGGGTGGCCACCGTTGGTACGGTGGAGGTGACTGATCTGATGGTGGTGGAGTACTATTCTCATGTAATGCACCTGGTCTCACATGTGGAAGGGGATCTTGCGCCGGGCCTCGATATGTTCGATGTCCTGCGCGCCTCCTTTCCGGCTGGCACCGTTTCTGGTGCTCCCAAGGTGCGAGCAATGGAAATAATCGATGAGCTTGAACCCACCAGACGTGGCCTCTATGCAGGAGCAGTGGGATATTTTAGCTTTTCCGGCAACATGGACTTCTGCATCACCATACGGACACTTCTGATCCGTAACGGTCGCGTTTACCTGCAGGTGGGGGCGGGGATCGTTGCCGATTCAGTTCCAGAGCTTGAGTATGAGGAGACGGTGGCCAAAGGTAAGGCTATGGTCAGGGCTTTGGAAATGGCCAACGAAGGGTTAGTTTGAGATAGCGGAATTCTCCTTCAGAGTTCCACCCTGCGGGCGGGTTCCCGGTTTCGGAATTAAAATCTGCAATCTGCATTCTACAATCTGCAATCGTCCTATGGAGGATTACCCGTGATACTCATGATCGATAACTACGATTCATTCACCTACAACCTTGTCCAGTACCTGGGTGTGTTGGGATCTGAAGTTGAGGTACACCGGAACGATAAGATTACACTGGATGAAATCGAGAGTATGAAACCGGAGCGAATTGTAATTTCGCCGGGGCCAGGCACCCCTCAATCGGCAGGAATTACCATCTCCATGATTGAACGATTCCACCCCAAGGAGGTTCCCATACTCGGCGTTTGTTTGGGACACCAGGCCATAGGGGCCGCCTTTGGAGGCCGGGTATTACACGCAGCCCGGATCATGCACGGCAAAACCTCAGAAATCAGCCATGACGGCAGGGGTGTTTTTCGTGACTTGCCCGACCCCATTACCGCCACCCGTTACCATTCCCTGGCAGTGGAACGTAAGAGTCTCCCTTCTTGTCTGGAAGTGTCCGCTGAGGCTGAGGACGGTGAAATCATGGGGTTGCGGCATCGGGAATATCCAGTGGAAGGAATCCAGTTTCACCCAGAATCGATTCTCACCAAAGAAGGTATGAATATTTTGAGGAACTTCCTCAATCTTTGAGATGCGTTTTGCAAAAAGGGGGTAGCTAGAGACCTGGTAGGGTGCGCAGAACAGGGCGTGAATGGACAAAATAAGTGAATTTATTCAGCATTGAAAACCTGCTCTTTAGTGCCAGGTCAGATCGCAGAGAGCATAGCGCATGGCGCATAGCGAAAAAATGAGTGAACAGTAAATAGTAAAGGCTGAACAGTCGCAGAGCCAGCGCATGATCGGTTTACCGTTCACCGTTTACTGCTTACCTCACGCTTTGCTCTCTGCGCTTGGCGCTTTGCTTTATGAGCCGGGTCTTTTGGGTTCGGATTCTTTACTGTTTGATCTTCGTGGTTTATATCGATGCTACTAACCTAGCAAAAGGAGGAAACCATGGTGAAGACAGCCATCCAGAAAGTAGTCGATGGCATGGATCTGAGCGAAGAGGAGATGGAAGGTGTAATGGACGTAATTATGAGCGGCCAGGCGACTCCAGCCCAGATCGGAGCCTTCATCACCGCACTCAGGTTGAAAGGTGAAACCATTGAAGAGATCACTGGAGCGGCACGAGTCATGCGGCGAAAAGCCACCAAGATCGGTTTCGATAGCTCTGTGGTGGCCATAGACCGGGACGATATCAACCTAGATCTCGAGACCGTTGTCGATACGTGCGGCACTGGTGGTGATGGCACCAACACCTTTAACGTGTCCACCACGACCGCCTTTGTGGTGGCAGGATGCGGTCTGCGGGTCGCCAAGCATGGAAATCGTTCGGTTTCAAGTCTCTGCGGCAGCGCCGATGTCATCGAGCAGTTGGGAGTAAAGCTGGATGTGCCTCCAGAGGTGGTGGAAGAGTGCCTCAGTCAGGTGGGAATCGGTTTCCTCTTTGCACCCGCCTTGCATGGGGCCATGAAGTATGCCATTGGACCCCGGCAAGAGATAGGCATTCGCAGCATCTTTAACATACTGGGTCCCCTGACCAACCCGGCGGGAGCCAACGTCCAGGTGCTGGGCGTCTACGACAAAGGGCTTACTCCGGTTCTTGCCGAGGTATTGAACAGGTTAGGTTCCAGGAGTGCCTTTGTGGTCCACGGTGAGGATAGCCTCGATGAGGTCAGTATCACTGGTCGCACCTTTGTGAGTGAATTGAAAGATGGGGAGGTGTCCACCTACACCATTGAACCAGAAGATTTCGGTCTACCTCGCGCATCTATCAGTGAGATCAAAGGCGGGGATGCTGAGACAAACGGGCAGATAGTGCTCGATGTGCTGCAAGGTGAACCGGGTGCCCGGAGAAACATTGTGCTACTCAATGCTGCGGCGGCACTGGTTGCGGCAGGGATGGCTGGCGATTTTCGCGAGGGTATAAAACAGGCGGCTGAGGCGATTGATTCCGGCCAGGCCATGAAAAAGCTGGACGCACTTAGAGAGATCACCAACCGATAATAATGGAGTTAGTCATCAACTTGATAGTTCATGCATCGAGTTGACCACCGAGGGAATCTTACCACGAAGGACACAAAGATCACAAAGGCATTAATGGTTAAACAGTTTTGGTTGATGGAGGTCTAGCATTTATCTTTCTTTGTGGCCTTTGTGCACTCTGTGGTTGGATCCATCTGATTACCAGACGAGTTGGTTTATCATGATTCTCGACGACATCGTAGCACGCAAAAAGGAGCGCTTGCTCGAGCTTAAGAGCAGGTCGATTCAGGCCGAGCTGGAGAAAGCCGCTGCTTTGGCTGCAAAACCACGCGACTTCATTGCTGCACTCGAGTACGGTGGGACGCCGGCAGTCATAGCTGAGATCAAAAAAGCATCGCCCTCGGCAGGGCAGATCCGGGCCAATCTTGACGCAAAAAAAATTGCGGAAAGCTATGAGAAGGCAGGGGCCGCAGCCATCTCGGTGATTACCGAAGAGGATTTTTTTCAAGGCACGTTAGGATATCTGACGGAGGTGAAGACGGCGGTGTCTTTGCCGATTCTCTGCAAAGACTTTATCATAGATCCCATACAGGTTGTCGCCGCACGTGCCGCAGGCGCCGACGCCCTGCTGTTAATTGCAGCAATCCTGGAGCAAAGCTCCTTGTTGGAGCTGTTGGCCCTGGCTCGGGGTCTGAGTATGGCCTGTTTGGTTGAGGTTCATAATAAAGAAGAAATGGATCGGGTGCTGACGACGGATGCCCGCATTATCGGCATTAACAACCGCAACCTGCGGACCTTTCAGGTGAGCCTCGATACTACCTTCAGATTACGTCCCAGCATCCCCCCAGATCGGTTGGTTGTTAGTGAAAGCGGTATTCACCAACAGAGCGACTTGCAGTCTCTGGCGTCGGCAACCGTTGATGCGGTATTGGTGGGAACAAGTCTCATGCGGGCCGGAGATCCGGGAGCGAAGCTGAGGGAATTATTGGGTAGAGTTTGAAACTGGGGACTGGACCGCAGACGAAACAAACTCAAGTTGGATCTCACATCTCACATTTTCTAACTCAAAAAGATCGTCTAGGGACTATGACCGTTAGAATTAAAATTTGCGGCATTACGAACAAGGAAGATGCTTTAGCTGCGGCGCATCTTGGTGCTGACGCCCTCGGTTTTGTTTTTGCCCCCAGCCCCAGGAAAATCTCGACCGAGAGGGCACGAGAAATAATAAAGGATCTTCCACCCTTTGTTAAGACAGTGGGAGTTTTTGTTGATGAAGATTCTGAGAGGGTGTCGTCCATAGCAGCTAGGTGCGGGCTAGATATTCTCCAACTTCATGGCGGTGAATCAGTTGAATACTGTAGCAGTTTCGACCGCCGGGTGATAAAGGCGGTGCGGTTGCAAAAGCAGGATGAGCTCAAGAATCTGTCGAAATATGTCAATGTTGTTGACGCCCTGTTACTTGACACGTACGTACCCAACAAGCTCGGCGGCACAGGTATTACCTTTGATTGGAAGTTGGCTGTAGAGGCCAAAAGATACGGCAGGATAGTTCTTGCAGGGGGTCTAAATCCCCAAAATGTGGCTGCTGCCATCAGTATGGTCAAGCCTTACGCTGTTGATGCCAGCAGTGGTTTGGAGCGAAGTCCGGGGGTCAAGGATCACGAGAAATTGGCGGAGTTCATGAGAGAAGCTATGCAAGCAGCGAGCATGTAGCCCGGATGTTTCATGAAACATCCGGGCTAGAGGAGCGACTATGGCTAAGACTGGCTACTATGGAGCGTTTGGTGGTGCTTTTATTCCAGAGATTCTTAGTACCACCCTCGAAGAATTACAGCGTGGTTTTCAAAAGGCCAAAGAAGATCCAGTTTTCTGGTCAACCTACCAAGATCTGATGTCCACCTATTCCTGCCGACCTACACCTCTGACGTACGCAGAAAATGTGAGCCGCCATTTTGACGGACCTCGTATCTATCTAAAACGTGAAGACCTTAATCACACCGGTGCTCACAAGCTCAATAATGTTATCGGGCAAGGTTTACTGGTGCAAAGAATGGGAAAAACCCGCGTCATTGCCGAGACGGGGGCCGGGCAACATGGAGTAGCCACGGCAACGATGGCTGCCAAGTTCGGTTACTCCTGCACCATCTATATGGGAGAGGTGGACGTAGCACGGCAACGGCCCAACGTTTTTTGGATGGAGCAATTGGGTGCCACAGTAGTTCCAGTCAGAGATGGGGCCCGAATATTGAAAGATGCCATAAATGAGGCTCTACGCGATTGGTCCACGAATATGGACACGACCCACTATGTGCTGGGAACTGCCTGCGGACCTCACCCTTACCCGGAGATGGTATCCTATTTTCAGTCTATCGTTGGTACGGAAGTGAGAGAGCAGATACTCCGACAAAGCGGCCGTGCACCCTCTCGGGTTTACGCCTGTGTTGGTGGTGGATCCAATGCTTTGGGGGTATTCAGCGGTTTCCTTGATGATGCAGAAGTAGAGTTGGTAGGTGTTGAGGCTGGGGGCGAAGGTCTGGAGACCCACAAACACGCGGCCCGGCTGGCTTCAGAACATGGCAGCGTTGGTGTGGCCCAAGGCTATAAGACCTACTTTTTGCAGGACGATGACGGCCAGATGCTGGAGACGCACAGTGTGGCGGCCGGACTCGATTATATCGGGGTATCACCCATTCTTTCCGCCTATCATGAAGAGGGTAGGATCCGATTCGAGGCAGCAACAGACGAAGAGGTGTTGGAGGCGACCCGGCTGGTTATGAGAAAAGAGGGCATTATTCCTGCCTTGGAATCAGCTCATGCTCTGGCCGGAGCATTTCGTGAGGCACCTGAGATGAACGATGAAAGTGTGGTGATAATTAATCTGTCAGGGCGTGGAGACAAAGATATTTTCACCATTGCCGACGCTCTCGGAGATACAGCCTGGAAGTCATTCATTACGACGAAGGCGGAGGAATACCGTGCTTGAAGACTATATTCGTGACAAGCAGAAGGAAAAAGACATCCTCCTTATGGCCCATGTAGTAATGGGTTATCCTAGCATTGAGGAGACGTTTGAGCTGGTGCGGACAATTGTTGAGGCAGGCGTGGACTTAATGGAGTTACAGATTCCGTTTTCTGAGCCCATTGCGGACGGCCCGGTGATTCTCCAAGCCAGTCAGGCTGCCCTCGCAGATGGGGTCAGGGTTGATGACTGCTTCAGATTGGCGCGGAAGATCACGGAGGCATTTGATATCCCGTTTCTTTTCATGACGTATTACAATGTTATCTTTAAAAGAGGAGAGGAACGTTTCTTTGCGGAGACGAGGGAGGCGGGCATTTGTGGTGCTATCGTTCCCGACATACCACCGGAGGAGGGAGAGTCTTTCATGGCCGCTGCAACAGCCAATAACATTGATCCTATTTTCATTCTTGCACCCACATCCTCGTCCGAAAGAATCAACTACCTGGCGCGTTTTGGCCGCGGCTTCTTTTACTGTGTGGCCCGTAAAGGGGTGACTGGCGCCACGACCGATTTTTCGTCTGAACTGGATGAATTCCTTGATCGATGTAGGGGGGCGACACAACTGCCGCTGGCTTTGGGCTTTGGGGTTAGCTCCAAACAAGATGTGCAATTCCTTCGAGGTAAAGTAGAAATAGCAGTGGTGGGTAGCCAGGCCCTAAGATTGTTGAATACCAATGGCACCAAGGCGGTGGGAGATTTCTTTCGTAAACTCCGGTGAGTGGTTGTACGATGGCAACCTGGGGCATACGTCCTCTCTCGCCTGGATGTTTGAGGAATTGCTTGCTGCGACCGCTGATATTATCGTCCTTCCGGGCGAGTGGTCTTAACCACGAGATAACCTTGCATCGCCTTGGAGACGATTTTCATTATAGCTTCCTGCTCTCGGGCATGCCATTTACCTCGGCCCAGAGTGGGTTCAAGATGTTCTAAAATGGCCGCTGTGAGCTCATCAGCAATATTCTCTTGGTAGGTGTGTTCATGGATTTTCATGGTTACGGCCATTTCCAATTCTTTGTCGATCTGGTCCAAGGTCTCCAGTAAGGTTGCTTCCCTCTCTTTGAGCCCACCCATCTTGGCGTATTCAGTGCGCTTCTGCAATCCCTTCTTGTACTCGTCCAAGGCTAAAGCGGCCGCGGCCAGGCCAAGAACCTGCTCTTTGCGGCTCCGTTCTTGTAGAAGATTTTCAATGGTAATAGCAAACTCTTGTAATTCTTTGTCCTTGAACTCCTTACCTGATGCAGACATCTTCTCAACCTTTGCTATTACCTTACTGATGATCTTATCGCTCATTGTCAATCTCCTCTGGAGCATTGGTGACCTGAAGCAAAAGAGCTGGCTCACAACCGGGCTAGATATGCTAACTTGGCATAATTATGCGCAAATTGTCAAGGACCATGGACTGAGAAAAGTAACTTGACTTTTCCTGCGGTATAGTCTAACGTGGCAGACTCATTTGAGATATGGTCTGAGGGTAACAATGAAGCGACAGTCCTATTCATATTACGGTTATTATTATTTCGTCACCATGGCGAACGAGGGGGCTGTACGCAGGTTTTGATCCCATAACAATTCTGAATGTGTTTTGAAAGCCGCGGCAGTCCTTGGGCCGCGGCTTTTTTGTTGGAAATAGAAAATCTGGTCCTTAGAGCCAGGTCAGGTAGCAGAGAGCATAGCGCATGGCGCATAGCGCATAGCGTACAAAAAGAGGGAGCTCTGACCTTGACAGTTTTTTCGCTTTGCGCTCTGCGCTTGGCGCTGTGCGTCATGAGGGAGACATGGTCTACTTGCACGGAAGTCGAAAGTGTGGCGGATTGCCTTTCTATTGTCATTCAGCCGTGAGCATATAGACCAGTAAGTTCTCATTTTTAGATGATTATGGGTTTCTATATCATCGGAAAAGGAGTTGCACATGCTAGGTAAACAAATTAGGCTGGAACGGATAATTGACCGGAATACCAGCAGAACTGTCATTGTTCCAATGGACCATGGAGTCAGCTCGGGTCCCATCTTCGGCATTACCGATCTCAGAGATGCCATTGAGCAAGTAGTCCGGGGTGGAGCGAACGCCATTGTAGAACACAAAGGTATGGTGGGTGCCGGCCACCGCCGGAGCGGCAAAGACGTCGGCTTGATCATTCATCTCTCTGCCAGTACTTCACTGTCCCCCTATCCCAACACCAAGACCCTGGTCTGCACAGTTGAGGAAGCGCTGCAATTGGGTGCCGACGCTGTGTCCATACATGTGAACATTGGCGATGACATGGAACGGCAGATGCTGAGTGACTTTGGCATGGTCTCCAGCAGAGCCCGAGAGTGGGGTATACCGCTCCTGGCGATGATTTATCCGCGAGGGGAGAAGATAGCAAACGAGTACGACCCCGGTGTACTTAAGCATGCCGCTCGCCTGGGTGCTGAGCTGGGCGCTGATATTGTCAAGATATCCTATAGCGGTTCGGTGGAATCCTTTCGGGAAGTGATAGCCGGTTGTCGGGTGCCAGTGGTCATTGCCGGTGGTGAAAAGATGGACTCGGACAGGGAGATACTCGAGATGGTGCGAGGGTCCATTGACGCCGGTGGTTCTGGGGTCTCCATCGGGCGTAACATATTTCAGCACCAAGACCCCACCAGAATGGTCGGGGCGATCAGTATGATCGTTCATGAAGAAGCCACGGTGGAACAGGCTGCGGCCTTCCTGAACAGCAAGTCATTGGACACTGAAAGGAAAAGGGTAACAGTATGAAAACTGCCTGGGTAAGCGTGGATCCCTGGGATAAGAAGCTGGTTACAACCGCTCTTGAGGGCGGGGCTGCGGCGGTAATGGTGCCGGAGGGCTACCATCAGAAGGTCAAGGAACTGGGACGCATCACTACCATTGCCCCTGATGGAGATCTCAACCCCGAGCGGGAAGTGGTTTTTTATGAGGTCAAAAGCCAGGAAGACGAAAAAGAAATACTCAGACTGGCTCAAAGTGCTACGGTAGTGGTACGTACAACGGATTGGACGATAATACCCCTTGAGAATTTAGTCGCTCAGGCGGACAACATCTTCACCGAGGTGTCCAACAGTGAGCAAGCAAGAAACGCTCTTACTGTCTTAGAGCGAGGAGTCGCTGGGATATTGATCAAGACCGACGATCCGGCGGAACTCAAGAAAACCCTGGCCATTGTGCGCGAACAGGGTGAACAGGTTCGACTCAGTACTGCGCTGATAGTGGCTGTGCGTCAGGCAGGTTTGGGAGATCGAGCCTGTGTGGATACCTGCAGCCAAATGGAACAGGGGCAGGGCATGCTGGTGGGTAACAGTAGTGGTGGACTCTTTTTGGTTCATGCTGAGAGTGTCGAGAATCCCTACGTGGCACCGCGTCCCTTCCGGGTCAACGCTGGCCCAGTGCATGCCTACATTAGAGTGCCGGGTGGCAAGACCCGCTACCTTTCAGAACTTGTGGCTGGCGACTCGGTCTTGTGCGTAGATCACGAAGGGCGGGCCCAGCAGGCCATAGTAGGTCGGATGAAAATAGAACGGAGGCCTTTATTGCTGGTGACCGCGGAAACTGACGCGGGGCAGGTTACCACTTTGGTTCAAAATGCTGAGACCATTCGGCTGACTGCACCCAACGGTGAACCGCGTTCCGTGGTAGCCCTGGAGAAGGGGAGCGAGGTCCTGGTGGCTATTGAGTCCGCAGGACGCCACTTTGGACATAAGGTGGAGGAGACCATTTGGGAAAAATAACTGACAGCAAACAAGATAGGTCGGATCTGGAGCAGCTGCGACAGAAGATCGATGATCTGGACGATGAAATCCTCCGGTTGCTCAACCAACGGATGCTCTTCGTTCAGGAGATAGCTGCGCTGAAAAACAAGGCAGGCAAGGATCCCCTGGACCTGAACCGCGAGCAAGCCATTTTCCGGCGGCTGGCACATGAGAACAGAGGGCCGCTGGCCTGGGGCGCCTTGAAGAAGATTTTCGGTGAGATCCTGGCCGCTTCTCGAGACATTCAGGCCTACCTAGCGACGAACGACCAGCGGCCTCATAGCCCGGACATTTCATGAATTGCTGTCGCGAGACCGCGAAGATGGGCGTGCCACCTGGCAACCGCAGAGTGTGGGTTCCGAGGCGTACCTGAACGGTACGTCGCAGGGGCCGACACCCGAGGACGCCAGGAAGGACGGCGATATCCGCGGTCGCAGCAAGTGATTCATGAAATGTCCGGGCTAGAGGGAGGGCAAGTTGAAGAAGATCTGTGTGTCCGTGATGGTTGAACGGCCCGATCAAGTGCTCGAGACCATGACGAGGGCAAGGGATGTGGGGGCCAACCTGCTGGAGTGGCGGCTGGATGTCACCCGGGAGCCAGAGGTAGAACGCGTGTTGCACCAGGCTCCTTTGCCGGTAATCGCCACAGTGCGTTCCTCGGAGCATGGTGGTCATTTCGAAGGTACCAAAGAGGAGCAACTTCGACTTCTCCTCCGGGCAGCGGCAGGAGGAAGCTCCTATGTGGACTGGGAGTTTCGGAGGGAAGAGGATTTGCCGGATGAATTGGCCGCCATGAGAGAACGGGTGATTGTGAGTTACCATAATTTTCAGGAAACACCTTCGGAAAACATACTGAAATCTTTGTTCAACGAGATGGCTGCCATCAAGGCCGGGGTGGTGAAGGTGGTTACTCTGGCCCGGAAGATGGAAGACAACCTTTCCTTGTTGAACCTTATCGGCCAGGGGAGAAAACAAGGGGTAAAGGTCGTGGCTTTCTGTCTCGGCTCCCTGGGCCGAATCAGCAGGGTAGCCTGTTTGCTGGTAGGCGGTGCCTTTACTTATGCGGCTCTGGAACGTGGCGCTGAGGCTGCCCCTGGACAGTTCACCCTGCAGGAGATGAAACAACTTCTGGAAATGTTACAATGATCGACGCTCAGACCACATATGTTGCTATCTTCGGGAATCCAATAGCGCATAGCCTCAGTCCTCAGATGCACAATGCAGCTTTCAACCACCTTGGCTTGAACCTGGCTTTCTTGGCCTTTAAAGCGAACAAGGCGGCGGAAGCGGCGGTGGCCATAAGGACACTGGGTCTTCGTGGGGCCAGCATCACCATACCCCATAAAGAAGCAATTATGGAACATTTGGACAAGGTGGATGATGTGGGTCGGGCCATTGGCGCCGTGAATACCGTGGTCGTTCAAGAAGGTAGGTTGTTGGGGAGCAATACGGACTGGTTGGGTGTGGTCAGGGCTTTGGAACAGGTCACTGAGCTCGGGGGGAAACGTTGTCTGGTCCTAGGGGCCGGTGGTGCAGCCCGGGCAGCCATATTTGGATTGCAGAACAGGGGTGCAGATGTTTGCCTCATGAATCGAAACCAAGAACGGGGCCAAAGTCTTGCGGCAGAGATGAACTGCATCTTCGCAGAGTGGCAATCGTGGGATCGCCTACAGATAGAAATTTTAGTAAATGCCACCCCGGTGGGCATGTCCGCAACTCGGGACCAGAGTCTGATTTCTGTCCAGCAGCTGAAGGGAAGCATGGTGGTACTAGACATGGTGTACAGACCCTTGGAAACAAGACTGCTCAAAGACGCAGCCACCGCTGGCAGTGTCTGCGTTTCCGGTCTCGAAATGCTTCTCCACCAAGGTGTGGCCCAATTTGAGATATGGACCGGCCAAGAAGCACCCGTTGAAGTCATGCGCCAGGCCCTCGTTGAGTCCCTCGCAGATGAAACAGATTAGAACCATTGAGCATCTAGATACAATTGTTCATATTCCCGGCTCCAAGAGCATTACCCACCGGTATCTCATTATGGCCGCGCTGGCCGGGGGGAAGAGTCAGCTGCGCAATACTCTCTGGTGTGACGACACCCGTTATACAGCAAAAGCCCTTGAGAGCTTGGGGGCAGAGATCATACATGCGCCCGAAGCAGCAGAAGTGAGTGGTACCGGTGGCAAACTTGACCACCCTGCGAGACCTATTTTTCTGGACAACGCTGGCACCTCCATGAGGTTATTGACTGCAGTGGCCTGTTTGGCTCAAGGCGACTGTGTCCTGACCGGGAGTGAACGCATGCACAAGCGACCCATTGGTGAACTTTTAGCGGGCCTACGACCACTGGGTGGGGTTGTTGAGAGCTTAGACAAAAATGGCTGTCCTCCTGTTCACATTCATGGCAAGGGCCTCAAAGGTGGGCGCACTCTTGTAGACGCGAGCCGCTCAAGTCAGTTTGTCTCCGCCATTCTCCTGGCAGCACCTTATGCCGCCAATCCTGTTGAGATTGAAGTCCAGGGGCTGGTTTCCAGACCGTACGTCGATGTCACTTTGGATGGAATGTCCAGGTTTGGTGCAGTGGCCGGGTGGTTGGATGAGGAAACCCTCAGGGTGGAGGCACCTGGACACTATAGACCTGGCAACTACGATGTGGAAGGAGACTGCTCGTCTGCTTCCTATTTCTGGGCGGCCGCAGCCATCACTGGGGGGAAAATTACAACACTCAATATCGTTCGCGATAGCAATCAGGGAGACCTGGCCTTTCTGGAACTTCTCTCCCAGATGGGATGCAGGGTTGAGTGGCATGACCATGGAGTTACCGTACGAGGCGGGCGGCTTAAAGGAATTGAAGTGGATATGAGGGACATGCCCGACATGGTACCCACGTTGGCAGTAGCGGCTGCTTTTGCTGAAGGCACCACGGTAATAGGGAACGTGGGCCACCTCCGCATCAAAGAAAGTGATCGTCTTCAAGCCGTTGCTGAAGGCTTGCAGAGGTTAGATGTACAGGTTGATGAGGGGCAAGACAGCCTTACTATCAAAGGCGGAAGTCCTGTTGGAGCCCTGATTGATCCCCATAATGATCACCGAATCGCCATGAGTTTCGCAGTAGTTGGTCTGGTTACGAGAGGGGTGCGTATTGCAGATGAGACCTGCGTCGACAAGTCCTTTCCGGAATTCTGGGACAGATTTGAAGAGCTGTATGAGAGTAGGAAGTAAGCAAGCAATTGTGAGTCAGAGATTAGTACACTGAATCCTGCGCCTTGTGCCCAAGGAGACCATGATTTTGGCACCGCCCACCAGGGAAAGCTAATGATCGAAGACAAGAATATACACGTGGGAATAATCGGCGGTCTGGGGAAAATGGGCCGTTGGTTTCAACGATTTTTCGGTGAATTTGGCTATGAGGTATCAGTGGCTGATCTTAATACCGAAACCACAGCGGAGGATCTGGCGAAAACCTGTAATCTGGTCCTGATTGCGGTACCCTTGCAGCATACGGTAGAGGTGGTCCGCGCTATCGGCCCTCTGGTCCAACATGATGCATTAATCATGGACATTGCTTCACTCAAGACTGAGGTGGTGAACACTATGCTCGAGGTCTCAGCCGCTAACGTCATAGGGACTCATCCACTTTTTGGGCCTGGGGAACCCAACGTTACCGGACAGACCGTAGTAATGTGCCCCGGTCGAGGGCAATGGTGGCAAGAATGGCTTCAGGGTGTTTTGGAAGATGGCGGCGCTCGAGTGGAGGTGGTTACGCCTGAGGTTCATGACTATTATATGGCCGTAGTCCAAGGCTTGACTCACTTTAGTACTTTAGCCTTAGGACTCACCATCGACTCATTAGGTGTTGATCTTAAGAACCTGAAGCGTTTCGCTACCCCTGCGTTCCATCGAAGGCTCATGGAAATCACCCATCTCCTTTCCCAAGATGCAGACCTGTACGCAGCCATGCCAATGCTAAATTCCACCTACGGGGTATTTTATAGAGAGTTCGAAAGGATTATCCTCGACCTGAAGGGAGTAATTGCGCAAAAGGACATCGATGAGTTTATTCGGCTTTTCGACCGTGCCAGAAACCACTTTGGTCCACCCGAACCATGATCGAATTCAAGTGGTTTTCCTTGCTCCTGGCAAGCAATCGTGCTATAAAAGGCAATCTAGCTTTGTGTACTCTACATTTGTAGGTAAACTCAGGCGCATCCCTTACATTTTTCATCGGTACCATCGGACATTGTCCTAACTTGGTTCAAACGCTGGAAGTGTGGCGAAGATCTTGGCAATGGTTTAGTCTAAGATGGCAGAAGACTCAAGAATGAACGAAATATTCGGGCTCATGGAATCACGGTCTGTCTGCTTGCTTTATTAGAGGTCTACTTTTTTTCTAGGAAACGCTCCTCGACAATGGCCGAAGTTATCCAACTGGAGTCATTCAAACGTAAACAGGCTGCAACCAGGGGGTTTAAGTCCTGGTCGAAACGGTTTGACGACAAACTAGATGAGCACACCAGGTTGTCCGATCTTTCGGACAACACACTGCTATTTCTTATCTCGCCTGGCGACCAAAACATCTTTGCCCTTTATGAACTGGTCATGGGAGTAAAGGACCTTGGTACCGCTTCCGACTTTTTCCACTTGGACAAAGCGGTAAAGATGGAAGTAATAGATATTTCGATTTATGTATTAGATCAACTCCGTTTCGAATGTATGCGGCGACTCGACTGGCTGGAGAGTGGAGCAGGGCAACCGTTGCCGATTGTGGAAATAGTCGAACGGTACCCACTCTTAAAAGGGCTGGGACCGGCATCAATTCCAATGCTCAACGAATCTCATCCCAAGTCCCAGATATATAGGGGGCTTCCCGAGCTTGAAAAGGAGACTTTTCTACGCAAACAGATTCCTGAGGCCATTAATGAGTTCGGCAAAAGGCTTCAGGATTAAGTGTGTGGTTTCTCTCTAATGGCAGCGATGGAGCCACGCAGCTTATGAGGTTGACAGGTGGCATTGCCATACGCCAACAATTTTCGCTGGGATTTGGACTGAGAATCTGATACAAGAAAAAGCTGTTTCTCGTAACGTAGGAATCCTGATGCATTCGGAGAATAACAGGAATCGGAAGCTGCGTTTCATGGAGTTAATGCAGAGGTGTCTCCCTTTTAGATGGCAGCAGTACTGGAGTTGCGGCACCAAAGAATTTGACCTCCTGATGATTCTCCAAGATATTGATAATCTAGACTTAGACGTCCAAGATCGATTGCTGCTCACCTTGCTGGCCCGGATATGGACAGGCAAAGAAGATTCCCTAGGGGAGATAAAGGAAGCCATCCAAGTCCTGGAAGATGAGCAACGAATGATTTTGGCTGACTGGATGGAGGAGGAACAGCACTGCGAGTTGAACTTCTCCAACGCCCCTGCCTGCGCTTGCTGTTCTAAACAGTTTTAACCCACC
Organism: Deltaproteobacteria bacterium; assembly: GCA_022340745.1. Lineage (GTDB taxonomy): Bacteria > Desulfobacterota > Syntrophobacteria > BM002 > BM002 > BM002. The sequence continues at coordinate 13,371 of JAJDNL010000014.1, read as the reverse complement.
GTTTGTTCCCGCCAAGAAAGAATCCAGTCCTCAATCGAACAATCTAGTGGAACGGTTTTCTCCATATCTTTTGCTTGCCAGCTCCTGATTTGACCCTGTAGAATCGTGCGCAATGGTAGTACCAAACTGATGTCGAAAGGAGTTTTCTTGCGGATAATGACCTTCAACCTCCGTTTTGAAAATGAATTTGATGGGGAGAACCATTGGCTTAAGCGCAGAGACTTCCTGGTGAGAATGATTCTTAAGTACCGCCCTCATGTGCTGGGAACGCAAGAAGGAACACCCGCTATGCTGTCATTTTTGCAGGAAAATCTGTCGGGCTACAGGATCTCGGCTGGTTCACGCTACTGGGATGACCACTGTCAGTATCCCACGCTGTACTATTTGGATGATTCTTTTGCTCTCGTAGAAGACGGTGAATTCTGGCTATCAGAAACCCCAGAAGTTCATCTGAGCAAGAGTTGGGATTCGGCCTTTCCCCGCATGATCAGTTATGCTCTTCTGGAAATGAGACATAGTGGTCAGCACATTTGGGTATCGGTAACACACCTTGATCATATCTCTGAACGGGCTCGCATAGAAGGGGCAAGAATGATTCGTGCCTGGGCGACTGAGAGGGAAGCACCAACAGTGGTATTGGGAGATTTTAATGATCTCCCAGGCTCGGAAGTGCATCGTACCCTTAGCAGTCCTATTGGACCGTTCGTCGACAGTTGGCAAGAGCTGAGCAGACCGGAAGATCAACAGAGCTATACCCAGCATGGATTTACAGGTGTTCCAGCGAAAGGCCGAATTGATTGGATTCTCACCACATCCGAGTTTAACGTTCTCGATGTTTCCATCGTCTATGATCACGAAGCTGGTCGCTATCCATCCGATCATTTTCCCTTGTGGGTGGATCTAGAACTGGATTTTAATGTAATGAGTCAAAGCGAGTAGATCAAGAAGTATCTTCAGGAAGAGTGTGCCATGAGAGACACCGTGCGTGTTGCCCTCATTCAGGGGAAACCCTATCCAGAATTGGATGATCCTCGCAATGTGGGCCATGCCATAACGCTACTGGAAAAGTGTCGCGGTAAAGATGTGGATCTGGCTTGTCTCCCGGAATATTTCCCGTGGGCGGGTGATGAAATCTTGGCTGATATGGCGAAAAAACTTCGGTGTTACATTACTGCCGGTCTGGTGGAAGAGGTGGGTGACAAGAGATTCAATACCGCTACGCTTTTTGATCGGAGTGGTACTCTTGTTGGTCGGCAGCGTAAAGCCAATCTTACCACTATGGAGCGGCAACATTTAGGGATTGTCCCGGGAGACTCAACTTACAAGGTGTTCGATACTGAATTCGGCAAGATGGGTTTCCCGGTCTCTTTCGACTTCTGGGGACAGCCGAAGGCGGCTCAAATACTTACTGATCATGGCGCAGACCTCATTATCAACCAGTCCATTTTCCCCATACTCAAAGCCCACTGGAAGCAAAGTGCTTTGGTGAGGGCATTTGAGAATTTCATTCCCGTGGTTGGTATCAATACCGCTGGCTTCAACTCCCGGGTCGGAGGTCGGGTCTACCGGCACTACGGAGGAAATAGCATTATAATTCAGCCACCTAGACTGGTAAGTAAGGATGATTTCACCCTTTGGTTGCGTAGCTTGGATAGTCTGGAAGGGTGGGTCAAGGTGGAGCTCGATGATCGAGAACAGGTGTACTTTACCGAGGTGGATCTTGGTACCACTCGAAAGTTTCGCACCGAGCTCTGGAATCGGTTTGGTATCCAACGGTATCGTATTGACTAAACAGATGTACTCTTTGTAACGTTAAGGTAAATCTGGTGCTTGCTTCTCTTGCCCCGAGAAGCGGATATTTGATAGTTTAGAAGTGTACTGACACGCACAGATTCGAGACAAGATTGCCGTGACTTTATTCAACATCGAAAACCTGGTCCTTAGAGCCAGGTCAGATCGCATAGAGCATAGCGTATGGTGCATGGCAAAAAAAAGAGTGATCTGCGCTTAGCGCTTTGCGTCAAGAGGGTAGCCCAAAGCCGGGTCCTCTGGGTTCGGATTCCCTAGTGGGGAGATGAGATGCTTTGGCTGAAACGCTTCTGGCCGTTGCTTCTTGGCCTATTATATCTGGCCAGTCCCATAGATGCGATTCCCGATAGCATATTGGGATTGGGCTGGGTCGATGACATAGTGCTGCTCCTTCTCGCATATTGGTTTGTTAAACGAGTCCTCCCTCAGGGCTACCGACAAACCGGCAGCTACCATTCCGGTGGAAGAGGGCAGGAGGAATCGAAACCAGGAGCAGGAGTAGAAAAAGATCCTTACGAGATTCTCGATGTCTCTAGGAACGCAACTCCAGAGGAAATCAAGAGTGCTTATCGTAAGAAGGCGCAGCGATATCATCCCGATCGAGTTGCGCACCTAGGCGATGAATTTCAGCAGTTGGCCAAACAAAAGTTTCAAGAGATCCAAAAAGCGTATGAGACTCTATTGAGGAATTGAGGAATTAAGAGACTAGGCTTCGTTTTTTTCCAATCCCTGAATCCCTAAATTCCTAAATCTCTGCCGTTTCGATTTTGGGAACTCGTGAGTTCCGGAGGGGACTCGGTTATGCTCATCGATAAACTTAATCTTAAACTAGTGAACATCGAATGTATGCCCGCCTCGACCAAGTTGAATGCCATCATTGATCTGAAGACAGATATTGGTGATCTCTTGCCCTATCTTGCCACGGAAATCAGAGGTTGTACCTATTTCCATGGCGCAAACGAGCTCAACTACATGAAGCGGGGTCACATAATCGCTATCCGACCGAGACAGATAACAGTGACCGCTCTGCAGGATGAGGTGGAAGCCCAGCAGATGTGTGAAGAGCTGAAAAAAATGATCAACGGGGTTCACGAGCGTCGCGACAGCATTACGCCGACCTTGCGCAAACAGGCTCGTATCGATCCTCTCACCGTGTACCGTGAACTTCCCCAGACCAATTGTGGCGAATGCGGTGAGACCACTTGTATGGCTTTTGCTGCAAGGGTGGCGAGTAGAGAGATGGTGGCAAGCCACTGTGGTTCGCTGCTGCTGGGAGAGTATGCAAACAATCGAGAACGGCTCTGGGGGATGCTCGAGCAAGCAGAGTACGACGTGGAGTAGAGAAAATTTAGATTGCGGATTGCGGATTGGGGAGGGGGGGGTTGTGACTCTGGAAAATGGTGAAATGACGGCTGATCAGCGGGATCTGGTGCGAATTCACACGGTGGAGAATCGTTTTGAGGCTGATCTGTTGGTTCAGGCACTGCGTCAGGAGAACATACCAGTGCTGCTGCGCCGCTTTGAAGAGACCGCCTATGACGGTTTATTTGTCACGCAGATGGGATGGGGTGCTCTTCTGGTGCCTGGGGATTACGAAGAAGAAGCAGCAAGGGTCGTAAATCGAGTACTTGAGAGCATTAATAATGATGTCGTAAAGGTACCCGCTACTGGTGAGGATCAGTAGGAGGCAGACCTTCGACAGGCTCAGGGCAAGAGGACGGAAGACAGAAACTAGGCCCTAGACACTGGGCACGACAGAGTGACGCGGAGATACGGAGACGCGGCGTAGGCAGTAACAAATGGTGATTTTTGGGTGAGCAAATGAGCGATCTGAGTAAAAAGGGGAGGGGAATTTACGAGGATCCTGCGGAGATCGATGCCAGTCTCTGGAGTGAGCTTCAGTCCAGGAACGTGAGCGAAGTATGTGCCCATGCTGCTGTGCGTTATGATGAGGCTCAGGGCTGTTATCAGATTCCATTCTTGCACCAGACCTACGGGTGTTATCCTGAATTGCGCATGATTGAATGTTTCGGAGACGATGGCTCCAAACGACTCTCCTTTCAATTTTATCTTGTCTTGTTAACCTACCTACTCCGCGCTCAGCCCATCGGTTTGACTGGCCGGATGGTCACAGGAAGTGAGATCAAAGGGGGAGACTTTTTTTTCAGAGGGCCTCATGCTCTGTTCACCCGGCCATTGGAAAAACGCTTCGGTCATGATGCTCAAACCTTTCTTGAAGTTGGATTGCGCCTCAGCGGGGGAGAGACTGATTTTGGTGATGTCTCTTTTCGACTATGGCCCTTGCCCAAAATTCCCCTTGGCTACATTCTGTGGCTTGAAGATGAAGAATTTCCGTCACGGGTGGTGGTGACGTTCGACGGTTCGGTGCAACAGCAGTTGCCTTTAGATGTTATCTGGGCTCTTGTCAATATAGTGGGCGGAGCTATTTTAAGGGAAGCTAAGAGCATATCCGTGGTCGCAGCACGTGATTCATGAAACATCCTGGCTAGCTGTATTCCATTGCAACCACAGAATGAGAAATGGCAGATGTGAAACTTGGGACCCGCTTGCGGGGACTGAGCGGAGCGCAGCGAGCGCGAAGAAACTTGGGACCCGCTTGCGGGGACTGAGCGGAGAGCAGCGAGCGCGAAGAAACTGGGAGCCCGCCCGAAGGGTGGGAGTCCGGAGGACAAATGCAAATTGCGCAATGAGAAATGACCTGGCTTGACAGGATAACTCCTTCTTGCTAACAAGCTGGATGTAAACGAGGAGGCGATGACTTGGCGAAAAGAAAGATTCGGAGAAAAGAACTCAAGAAGCCTGATGAATTCATAACATTCGGCAGCAGGATCATAGCCTGGTGTCAGGATAACATCCGGATTGTCATTGGAGTATTGGCGTCCGTTGCCGTTCTCCTCTTAATCACGAGCGCAGTTTTTCTGTTTAAGGCCAGGCGGGAAACAGAGGCCAGAGGTCTCTACGAGGAAGCTCTTTCTCTCTATCAGGTTGAATCCTCCGGCAATGCTGGGGCTGCAAATTATTCGATGGCAATGGCGAAACTGGAGGAGGTAGAACAACGTTACCGCTCCACTACGGTGGCGACCAACGCCCTCATGGACCTGGGAAACATCTACTTCCAGGAAGGTGACTACCAAAAAGCAATCATCTGTTACACTGATTTTCTCCAGCGCACAGATGTTTCTCATCCTCTCTATGACCAGGCTTTGGAGAGTTTGGGAGAGACGTATGAGGCCAAAGGGTCGTGGCAGGAAGCCCTAGAAGTTTATCAGCGTCTAGCCAGTGAGGGGGCCTCGGTTTATCAAGCTCAGGCTCAGCTTTATCTCGGCAGGGTCTATGAGGCCATGGGCGATAAGCAAAAAGCAATGACCCATTATGACAACTACCTTAATGAAAACCCGGCCCTCATATTTGGACAGTGGATTAGAGTGAAGCTCAGACGCTGGCGACAGGCTGAAAACCCTAAGCAACAAGGGTAATTGGTTGCGTTCAGAATTAACTTGACAAGCATATGTAACTTTTATAATTTGAGCCACCAGAGGAACTGAGGAGAATCAAAGCCTATGTTATTTGCCGGCTTTAGAGGTAACTTTCCCTGTGGCGGCTTCTTTTTTCAGAAGTCCGCCCTCTGGTTGTACAGGTAAGCCGGTACAAAGGTGAGCATCCGAAACCATGGGCGGACAGGGAAGCAAGCCCATGGTTTTTTCATTGAGAAGCCGTGGGTTAGCCAAAACCTGCGGCTTTTTTACTGCACCCAGAATCAATAGCCAGGATAGCCAGGAACAGACCATGACTCGAAATTCGGGCCGCACAAGAGCTGGACGGTCTCATCATGTTTTCGACGGCTTGTTGCTGCTAACCGTAGCAGTGACGATGTTTCTGGGTTCAGGGATTCCCGCCCACGCCCAATCGCCCTTACATCCTATGGAATTTTCCCCAGAACAGCTGTTGGAATTCGGCCATCATCTTTTTTCCGAGCAAGAGTACTTTAGAGCTATTGGAGAATACCAGCGCTTTCTTTTCCTCTACCCTGATCATCCCCAAGCACAGAACGCCGCCCTACGAATTGTTCAATGCTACTTCCGTGGCAAACGCTGGCACCGGGCTCTGGGAGCAGTAAATACTTTTCTGCGTGACTACCCTCAGAGTTCTCTTCGATGGGAGGCTCGTTTTCTGAAAGCCCGAACTCTGGGTGAGTTGGGTCGGGGGGAAGAGGCCAGGAAGGAGTATGAATCCATTATTGAAGATCAACCAGAAAGACCCTTAGTGGCGGAGGCCTGGTATCTTATTGGTCTCAGTTATGCCAAAGAAGGTCGTTGGTTGGAAGCTGACCAAGCTCTGAGCCAGGTGGGAAGTGAGGATTGGTTTTATGCTAGGGCGAAAAATGTGCAGCAAATCGTAGCAGAGGAGTCAGAAACAAAACAAAAAAATCCTTCTCTGGCCGGTTTGTTGGCAGCGCTTTTACCCGGTGCAGGTCACCTTTACTGCGATCGACCCCGTGATGCAGCCATAGCATTCGTATTTACCGGTGTCTTTGCTTGGGCTACATACGAGGCTTTCAACCAGGACCATGAGGGTGTAGGAGTAGGATTAGGCTTGATCACCGCTGCTTTTTATGGTGGCAATATTTACAGCGCTGTAAATGTGGCTCATAAATACAATGATCGGGAAGAACAGCGCCGGCAAGAACGTCTTGCCCCCTACGGAAAGATTAGTTTTGATCAACCCCGAGCGCCTTCGGTGAGTTTGTCGTTGAAATTTTACTTTTGAACCACCGTTATGCTCTAAAGTCTTTGAGATGGACGAACTGAGTAACGTAGATTTTGATTGAGAGGGAGGGGATATGATTTACAACGAAGAGTATGAAACCATGCCCAGGGAGGCTCTAGAAGCTATTCAGCTGAGACGATTGCAAAGAACGGTTGCCAGAGTGTACAGCAAAGTTCCTTACTACAAGAAACGATTTGATGAGGTTGGGGTCAAGGTTGATGATGTGAAGTCTCTTGACGATCTGCGCAGATTGCCATTTACCTACAAAGACCATTTACGGGAAAATTACCCCTTTGGGATGTTCACGGTGCCCATGGACGATGTAGTTCGAATCCACGCCTCCTCGGGTACCACTGGGAAGCCAACCGTGGTGGGCTACACAGCCCGGGATATTCGGACTTGGTCTGAACTTATGGCGAGAACCCTCATGGCAGGGGGCGCCACCAGGGGAGACATGATTCACAACGCCTATGGCTATGGTTTATTCACTGGAGGTCTTGGCTTTCATTACGGTGCCGAAGAGTTGGGGGCCTCGGTTATTCCCATTTCAGGGGGCAACACCAAAAGGCAGGTGATGATCATGACGGATTTCGGCCCCACAATCCTCACCTGCACACCCTCGTATGCTTTGCTGATTGCTGAGGTGGCCGAAGAAATGGGGGTGGATTTTCGCGAATTCAACTTCAAGGCCGGCATTTTCGGGGCCGAACCCTGGTCCGAACAGATGCGAGAGGAGATTGAACGGAAGCTGAACATAAAGGCCATGGATATTTACGGTCTCAGTGAAATTATAGGACCGGGAGTTTCGGTGGAATGCATTGAGGCCCAAAATGGGCTCCACATTTTTGAGGACCATTTTATTCCTGAAATTATCGATCCGGATACTGAAGAGGTCCTGCCCCATGGGACTCCAGGGGAGTTGGTTTTTACCACGATCACCAAGGAGGCATTTCCGGTCATCCGCTACAGAACCCGTGATATCTCCATTCTGTATCCTGAACCGTGCCGCTGTGGGCGCACCATCGTCCGTATGGGGCGAGTCCAGGGTCGCAGTGACGATATGCTCATCATTCGCGGCGTTAATGTGTTCCCCTCCCAAATCGAAAGCGTCATCATGGAGATTGATGGCATTGAACCTCACTATCAATTAGAGGTTGCTCGCGAGGGCAGATTGGACACACTCACCGTGAAGGTGGAGGTGAACGAGAAGGTTTTTTCAGATGAGGTCAAGAACTTACAGAACATGGAACGGAAACTGGAGAAGAATATTAAAGAGATGCTGAGTGTTTCTGCCCACGTTAAGCTGGTGGAACCCAAGAGTCTTCAACGGAGCGAAGGCAAGGCTGTAAGGGTAATAGACAAGAGAAAGATTTAGGCCGATTTAGTCAGTTTGCCAGTTAAGCCAGTCCAAACCGGCATAAAAGCTTAAACCGGCTCAACCAAATGAATAGAAGCCCACGCAAGGGGAGGGAAACCATGAAAGTTGAACAGATCTCCATATTTCTGGAGAACAAGGCTGGAAGGCTTGCGGAGGTTACCGGAATCTTGGGCAAGGCAGATATCAATATCCGGGCCTTGGCTTTAGCCGATACTTCTGATTTCGGTATCCTGCGGCTGATTGTCAACGACCATGAGAAAGCCAAACAAATTCTCAAGGAACATGGATTCACTGTAGGGAGAACAGAGGTCGTGGCGGTAGAAGTGGAGGACCGACCAGGGGGCCTCAACAACATTCTGCGAATTCTTTTTGAGAACGGCATCAACGTAGAGTACATGTATGCCTTTGTCCAGCAAAGCGGGCAGAACGCGGTGCTCATTTTCCGATTTGATGATATCGATAATGCCGTGGATGTGCTGATGCAAAATGGGGTGACGGTCATTGGGGGAGAAAAACTCTACGCCATGTAAGAGCTTCGGCTGGAGTGTGGGGGAGTAAGAGCCCCTGAGTGGATTGAGAAAAAGACGCAAAGCGGTTCGTGCCAATCGCTATGCTTTTTACTTTCTCAATAATTCAGTTCTTGCCCGGCGGCAAGTGGCAACTGAATGAGAGGAAAGGACGGGGAGGGAGGAGAGTTGATTATGAATAAAGGTAAGGTCGGAAGAATTCAGATTTTGACCATGTTGCTGCTGGCGATTACTCTTGCTTGGAGTGGCTGCGCCCAAAAAGAGGAGCCCAAGGCGCCCTACAAGATTGGCGGTATTTTTGCGATCACCGGCCGGGCATCATTTCTTGGTGAGCCGGAACGCAATTCAATGGAATTGCTGGCAGAACAAATCAATGCCCAAGGCGGTGTCAACGGCCATCCCATTGAACTGGTCATCTACGACACCGAGGGGGACGCCACCAAAGCGGTGCTCAACGTCAACAAGCTGATAGAAAAGGACAATGTTCTGGCCATAGTAGGCCCCTCACTGAGTGGCACAACCCTGGCTGTGGTTCCCATCGTGGAAAAGGCCCAGGTGCCGCTCATTTCCTGCGCGGCGTCGGTGAAAATCACCACGCCGGTTAAGAAATGGGTTTTTAAAACACCTCAAACCGATGTGATGGCAGTGGCCAAAATCTATGAATATATGCAAGGCCAGGGAATCAAGAAGATTGCCATTCTCTCTGTAGGCAATGCCTTTGGCGCCAGTGGCAGGGAGCAGTTGCTTCAACAGGCACCGGACTACGGGTATGAGATCGTCGCCGACGAAAAATTCGGGCCCAAAGACACGGATATGACTCCCCAGCTCACCAAGATTAGGTCCCTGAACCCGGGGGCTATTATTTGTTGGGGAACCAATCCCGGTCCAGCAGTGGTGGCCAAGAACATGCGGCAGCTTGGTATCGAGATTCCCCTCTATCAGAGCCATGGCGTTGCTTCCAAGAAGTTTATTCAGCTAGCCGGCGAAGCAGCCGACGGCGTCATACTGCCCACCGGTAAAATTTTGGTTGCCGGAGCCTTGCCCGATACCGACCCCCAGAAGCCGACACTGCTGAAATACATCGCCGACTACGAAGCAAAATATAACATTGCAGTTTCGGGGTTCGGCGGCTATGCCTGGGACGGTCTGGAAATTCTGGCACAAGCCCTTGAAAAAGCGGGGGCTGATCGGGCCAAGATTCGTGAGGAAATCGAGAAGATCACAGGCCATGTGGGAGTGAGCGGTATTTTCCGATTTTCACCCCAAGATCACAACGGCCTCAACAAAGAAGAAGCCTTTGTGATGGTGAAGATCGTGAACGGCGACTGGCAGGTAGTTCAATAGAAGTAGCATTCGTCCACGAAGAACACGAAGGTTGGCGGGATGTGGGTGATGAGATATGCGATCTGAGATTACTGGCTGAGGGATGCTGATCCTCATTCGGCAGAACTTCTACTACATCCCACATCTCACATCTCCTATCACTTCGTGTTCTTCGTGTTTTTTGTGGTGAGAGACTTCAGCCTTGCTTTATTTTAGACATTTCGCCTTCGACCATGGATCTGAGTAGCCAGATTCTCCAGTATGTCATTTCCGGTATCACCAACGGTGCCATCTACGCGGTTATCGCTCTGGGTTTTACCATCATTTACAATTCCACCGAGGTCATCAACTTCGCCCAGGGAGAATTTGTCATGCTCGGCGGCATGGCTGTAATTGCGCTCGATGGCAATGGTCACCTGCCACTTGGTTTTAGTTTTCTTCTGGCAGTCCTGGCCGTAACCCTGGTGGGCATTGCTCTGGAACGGTTCACTATCCGTCCTGCCAAGAGTTCCAATCCCATTGCCCTTATCATCATCACAGTTGGCGCCTCTATCTTTCTTCGGGGCCTGGCCATGATGTTCTGGGGGAAAGATTCCCTAGGGCTCAGAGCATTTACCGGTTCCTCCCCCATTCACTTTGGCGGCGCTACCCTGATACCTCAAAGTCTCTGGGTACTCGGAGTGACTGTGGTGGTTATGGCTGCTCTCCAATTTTTCTACAAACACACCATAACGGGTAAGGCCATGCGAGCTTGCGCCTTCAACCGGAGGGCCGCCGGCCTGGTGGGAATTGGGGTGAACCGGATGGTTATGGTCTCCTTCGCTCTAAGTGCAGCCATAGGCGCCGCTGCCGGCATTGTCATTGTTCCCATTACCCTGTGCGGCTACGATGTGGGAATCATGCTCGGCCTCAAAGGTTTTTGCGCTGCGGTCTTGGGTGGCCTGGGCAGCAGTCCCGGGTCCATTCTTGGTGGTTTTTTGCTAGGAGTTTTGGAGGCGCTGGGTGCCGGTCTCATTAGCTCTGGATTCAAAGATGCCATTGCTTTTTTTGTCTTGCTCTTAGTTCTCTTTCTCAGGCCGAGTGGCCTTCTAGGGTCAAAGGAAGTGAAGAGGTTTTAGGGGCAGATTTGAGATTGCAAATTGCAGAATTAAAGGTTTCAGGTGTCGGGTGTCAGGTGTCAGTGAAGAAAAAAACTGAAATCTGAACACTCAAATTTTAATCATTGTGATATGCAATTTTCACCAACTTCTGGCTACTGGATTCTTTGATTTTTTTAGTTCATTTTAGGCACTTTAGACATTTTAGATCATTTTGCGAGAGTGTCCCGGTGGAGTACCTGGATTGATTCGGTTTCTAAAATATACATGGTTCCAAGTTGGTAGTTTTGGTTTGCTGCTGGCGCTGGTGCCTTTAGTGGTGACCAACCGCTATTACCTCAATGTGATGATCTTCATTGGCATCCACACCCTGCTGGTGGTGGGGCTCAACCTGCTGATGGGCTATGCCGGGCAGATCAGTCTGGGGCATGCAGCCTTTTTTGGACTTGGGGCCTACACTTCGGGAGTCCTTACTGCTACCTACAAGTTGTCACCGTGGCCTGCCATGGTCATAGCTGTTGTTCTTACGGTAGCGGTAGCTTTGCTGGTGGGTGTGCCTGCACTCAAACTCACCGGTTATTATCTGGCCATGGCCACGCTCGGCTTCGGCATCATTGTCTACATTTGTTTCAAAGAATTGGTTTGGCTCACAGGTGGTCCCTCAGGTTTGGTAGGCATTCCAAAGCTCAGTATAGGAACCGTGGTTCTTGACGAGCCCAGAACCTACTATTATCTGGTGTGGGCCATTACGCTGGGGGCCATAGTTCTCAGCCTCAATATCGTTGATTCGCGGGTGGGAAGGGCCTTGCGCGCTATTCACGACAGTGAACCAGCAGCGCGTGCTTCGGGCATCTATACCGCCAGGCTGAAGATCTGGGTGTTTGTGGTGAGTGCCATCTACGCCTCAGTTGCCGGGAGCCTTTATGCCCACTTCATCACCTTTATCAGCCCCAGCTCGTTTGATTTCATGTTTTCCATCAAGTTGGTCACCATGGTTGTAGTGGGTGGTATGGCCAGCATTTGGGGGGCGGTGTTCGGCGCCGCCACCCTTACCGTGCTCCCGGAAGTGCTGGCCGTGTTCCACGACTTTGATATCGTCATATTCGGGCTAATCCTGATGGTGGTGATGATCTTCATGCCCCAGGGACTGACGCGGGGCGCGCTGGACCTCTGGGAGAAGTATCGCTTGCAGCGTGATGTTGCTGGTGGTTCGCTTTCGGGGGGCTGAGTTTATTCAGCATTGCAAGCCCGTTCCTTGAGGCCACGTGAGAGTTCAATGGTTTTCCTGGTCTCAAGGACTGAAGATTCAGGTTTCAGTGTTCAGGTTTCAGTTTTTTGTTTTTCTTTCCTGACACCTGACACCTGACACCTGCATCCTCAATCGCAAGGGGGAAAGAGTAGTGAAGCTCCCTCAGGGGGCCTCCAAAAGTCTGGTCCTTTGGGTCCAGATTCTTTACTGTTGAGGTGTTGGAAGAGTGATGATGGTAGAAGAGATGAATGCTCCGCTTCTAAAAGCAGACAACCTCTCCAAGTCTTTTGGCGGCATTCATGCCGTGCGTCAGGTGAGTTTTGAGGTACCGACAGGGCAGATAAAGGGTATTATTGGTCCCAACGGTGCCGGCAAGACCACCTTGTTCAACCTCATCACCGGCTTCTATGCTGCGGACGCTGGTGCCATCTACTTTAATGGCCGCACTTTGGACGGCCTGGTCCCGCACCAGGTGGCTGAGCGCGGTGTGGCGCGGACGTTCCAAAATGTTGAGCTCTTCGATCGGATGACGGTGCTGGAAAATGTCATGGTAGGCCGACATCCCAAGAGTCGGGCCGGCTTCATCAGCGCCGCCTTCCGTTTGTCCCACGCCCGGAGGGAGGAAAACAATATCATAAACAAAGCCACGGAGATTCTCAACTTCATTGGCTTGTCGGAGCGAGCCGCGAGCCCCAGCACTTCTCTCCCGTTTGGACTTCAGCGGGTCCTTGAGATCGGCAGGGCTTTGGCCACCGACCCTCTCTTACTTCTGCTGGATGAACCGGCTTCCGGGCTCAACGCTGGAGAGACCCGCGAGCTTGGACGCTTGATTTGTCGGATCCGTGATAGCGGGATCACTGTGGTCTTGGTGGAACACGATATGAGCCTTACCATGGAAGTCTGTGACCAAATACTGGTAATGGACTATGGGCGCACCCTGGCGGAGGGGAGTCCCAGGGACATCCAGCAAGATCCGGAAGTGATAGCTGCCTATCTTGGAGATGAACCCCTTGCTTAAAACTCGCAACCTGCAAACATACTACGGTCGGATTCGGGTCATGGACAACGTTTCTCTCTCGGTGAAACCGGGTGAAGTTGTCACCCTGATTGGTGCCAACGGTGCCGGGAAAAGTACCATACTCAACTGCATCTCCGGGTTGATTCCCTGCCGGGAGGGTGAGATTTTCTTTCAGGATCAAA
>JAJDNL010000252.1 GCA_022340745.1 Deltaproteobacteria bacterium | reverse complement strand
TTGGTGGGCCGTGTTGGACTCGAACCAACGACTCTCTGCTTAAAAGGCAGATACTCTACCGACTGAGTTAACGGCCCGACCTGTTTGAGTAAGGAACCATTTTTCGTAACATTCATCTAAGATAGTGTCAAGAGGATTTTTGAGCTCTTTGCTCTTGACAGATGGACCAAAGTGGTTAGGTATCATTAGGAAGACATGACTTTCTGTCAAAAGAAAAGAGTGGGGCTCGCAACGGGAACCCATGAAACGTCGGGGCGAGGCTCTCTCCGGCACGATTTTTGAATAGATTACGGTGTGTTATTAAAATAGATCTGTCACAGACATGGGGCTATATTGGTTGAAATAGCCTGGTAAAATGATTATACTAAAGATATTAATGACAAAGAAAAATCTGTAGTCGCGACTACTGCGAGCCTCTCCGACCTACATGATTCTAGAAAAGAGAGAAAAAGGTGACCCATGGCTGACGATGAGCGGAAAGTACCTGATCAGAAAGAGCTGGAAAAGGAACTGAGTGATTATCTCTCCAAGAAGTATGGAGCCCAGGTCAAGATAGTCTCGCCCATGATGCTCCCCAAGGCGGCTGAGCAGGAGGCTGAGGGAGGAACAACTGCAGGCAGCGAGGCGGTGAATAAAATCCAGTTCGAGATGAAACCCGAAGAACTGGAAGCCTACCTGAACGAGTATGTTATCAAGCAGGATGAAGCAAAGGCAATACTTGCCACCAAGGTTTGTACCCACTTTAACCGAATAAAGCACGAACTTCAGAGCGAAAAATTTCAGGATCCTACCGTGGTGGGCCGGATAAAAAACAACATAATCATGATTGGCCCCACAGGGGTGGGAAAGACCTACATTGTGAAACTCATTGCCAATAAGCTCGGGGTCCCCTTCGTTAAAGGTGATGCCACCAAGTTCAGCGAGACAGGGTATGTTGGTGGCGACGTGGAAGACCTGGTTCGCGATCTGGTCAACGAGGCGAACGATGATATAGAGCTGGCACAGTATGGCATTGTCTATATTGACGAGATAGACAAAATTGCCTCCAGTCAGAATCTGATCGGTCCTGATGTCTCCAGAACGGGCGTGCAACGGGCCCTCCTGAAGCCCATGGAAGAGACCGACGTTGACATGAAGGTCCCCCACGATCCTATCTCTCAGATCCAGGCCATTGAGCAGTACCGCAAGACAGGAAAACGGGAAAAGCAGGTGATCAACACGCGCAACATACTCTTTATCATGAGTGGGGCGTTTACTGCTCTGGCGGAAATAGTCAAGAAACGGGTGAAAAAGCAGGGAATTGGATTTGGCGCTGATCTCTCCAGTAAGACGGAAGAAGAGCAGTTCCTCAGGATGGTCAAATCCGAGGACCTTATCCAATATGGTTTCGAAACCGAATTTGTGGGCAGGCTGCCTGTGGTATCGGTATTCGAAGAACTTTCGGTGGACGACCTGTATGAGATTCTTAAGAATCCCAAGAATCCGGTAATAAATGCAAAGAAGGCGGATTTTCGTGCCTATGATATTGACATACGCTTTGAAGATGAGGCCCTCCTCTTGCTGGCCGAGCAAGCTCAGGAGGAGCGGACCGGGGCTCGAGGGTTGGTAAGCGTTATGGAAAAGGCAGTTCTCCACTTTGAAAGAAAACTGCCCTCGACAGACATTCGTACCTTTGTGGTAACTCCGGAGGTGGTGCAAGATCCCAAGGGGACCCTGGAGATTATTCTGGCGAACCCTGACGCCTCGGAATTCGTGGAGCGTCATGAAAAGGTGTTTAATATTGATAAGGCTGCGGCCACCAAGGCAATATTGGACAAGAAAGATTACTACCAAGAGAACTACCGCCTGGCTTTTACAGAAGAACGGATTGATCTGATTGCCACCTACCACTTGCGATCGGGGGTGGAATTGGAAGGTCTCTTCGGGGAAATAGTGTCCATGATTGGCGAAATAAGAGACTATGAGTCCGATTTTGCAGACAAAAAGAAAGTCCAGGTCCGTTTTGCTGAGGATGCAGTGGATGAAGTTTTGCAGAGGGCCTTAAGCCAAAGGAAGAGCGCTACAAAAATCTGTCATCAGGCATCCGCAGACTACGATTACGCCTTAAAGCTGATCATGGACAAGACCGGGCAGCAGGAGTTCGTCATCACCAAGGAAGCGATCGAGGATCCCGAAGCTTTCATCAATGAGCTCATTCGGAGTTCCTACGGTACCGCTCAATTCGCCCTTCAGGGTCCACGAGACAAGTAAACAATCCGGGCCCAAAGGCCCCGACTCATGACGCAAAGCGCTAAGCGCAGAGCGCAAAGCGTGAGGTAAACAGTGAAAGGTAAACCGATCATGCGCTAGCTACGCGACTGTTCACCGTTTACCCTTTACCGTTCATTCTTTTTTTCGTTATGCGCTATGCCCTATGCGCTATGCAATCTGACCTGGCCCCAAGGACCAGGTTTTTGATATTGAAAAGATCATTTTGTCAAAGGAAAGCAAATGATCGGAATATCCAAACTCTACTGCGGCACAGTCGAGCCATCCGACGCGCTCCGCTACGGGCGTCAGTCAAAAGAGATGCCTTCACACTTACTCCAGTTCTCTAGCGACAAGAAACCGGTTGTGGTCTGGAATATCACTCGCAGTTGTAATCTTAAGTGTGTGCACTGCTATGCCCACGCCACTGATGAGGCCGCGAAGGAGGAACTCAGCACAGAGGAAGGAAAGCAATTGCTGGATGATCTGGCTGATTTTGGGACTCCGGTGGTGCTTTTTTCCGGCGGCGAGCCTCTGGTTAGGAAAGACCTTATCGAACTGGCCGATTATGCCGTCAAAAGGGGCATGCGGGCTGTAATTTCCACAAACGGTACTTTGATTACCAGGTCCGCTGCCCAGGCCCTGAAGGAAGTAGGATTGTCCTATGTGGGCATAAGCCTGGATGGCATGCGAGAGGTGAATGACCGCTTTCGTGGGGTAAAAGGATCTTTCGATAGGGCTATGGCCGGGATCGAACATTGCCAGGAGGCGGGTATCAAGGTGGGCTTGCGTTTTACCATCAACCGGATGAATGCTGCTGAGATACCTGCCATTTTTGATCTTCTGGAAGAACGCGACATTCCTCGCGTTTGCTTCTATCACTTGGTCTACACTGGACGGGGAAGCGAGCTGATCGAAGAAGACCTGAGCCACGAAGAAACGCGTCGAGCGGTGGATTTGATTATCGACCGCACCCAGGATCTGCATGCGCGCGGCAAGCCGAAAGAGGTGCTTACCGTGGACAATCATGCCGACGGGCCGTATGTGTATCTGCGAATGCTCAAGGAGGACTCCTCCAGGGCAAAAGAGGTGCTGGAGCTGTTGAAAATGAATGAGGGGAACAGCTCGGGACGAGGCATTGGTTGTGTGAGCTGGGATGGCGAGGTATACGCGGACCAGTTCTGGCGGCACCATTCTTTTGGCAACGTGCGGAAGCGACCATTCAGTGAGATTTGGACTGATATGTCAGATCCACTCATGGCTCGACTCAAGGACAAGAAGCAGTACATTACCGGCCGATGCGCCACCTGTCGCTGGCTGGATATCTGCGCTGGCAATTTCCGTGTCCGCCCCGAGGCGGTGACAGGCGATCTATGGGCGTCGGATCCGGCTTGCTATCTCACCGATGAGGAAATCGCGCAAACGATCTAGAGCATGGAGCATGGAGCATGGGGCATGGAGAAAAGGGAAGATTGCAGATATGAGATGTGAGATGTGGGAAGGTATAGAACATAGGGCAAAGTACCCTGTACCCTATACCCTGTACCTTGTACCTTGTACCTTAACTCCTGACTCTCCTTGTTTTTTTGAAAGTTTAAAGGCTTTCGTACTCAGACCTTTCACACAACCACATTCCTAATTTTCTTACATTCGTTTTTCGTATGATCACGATTCACAACTGATACCTGCCCATGAGAGGTATTTTGTGTTAGAATTTTAGCCCCTTTTAATTAATTTTAGACACTTCAGCTCATTTTAGTACACTTTAGGCAGTTATTATTTAGGAGTAGTTATGTTTTTCCCCAAGTATAGGCCGAGAAGGTTGCG
>JAJDNL010000278.1 GCA_022340745.1 Deltaproteobacteria bacterium | reverse complement strand
GATGGAGTACCGCCGGGAAGAGGACAAGAACATTTTGACAATTTGGATATTTCTTTAGGGCCCGGCTTTGAGCTGCCCCATGATGGGGATTCCAAGCGCTTTCCCCCTTGCGGCAGTCTGCTGGAGTCATGAAGCATCGCAAAATATCAAGTTGGTCCTTCGGACACCTCACCCACCGGGCGGGTCCCCGGTTTCCAAGCACCATATCTCAGGGTGTCAGGTGTCAGGTGTCAGTATGGAAAACAAACTGAAACCTGAACACTGAAACCTGAAACCTCAGTTTTTGGTAAGAGCAATCAGAAGTCGTAAGAGAGCATGAGCCCGAGCAGAAACTGGTTGGGATTACCCTCGTCATCTACAATCGGGCTGTCCGCCGCGTCACCAATGAGCCGACTGTAACTGCCAATGGCTAAGACGTTCCAATACCCATAGAAATTATAGCGGCCGGTTAACCAGAAACCAACATCTTTGAAACCAGAGTCGGCGTCGTATTGGTCGAGCCCGCTGCGCTTTGAGTCCCCTCTATCGACACTAAAATAAGCATTCATGTAGTCACCGTCAGCATAGGTCGTAAAGAGACTGAACCTTACCATCAGCTGGTCATTTATTGGTATTTTGTACCCAACGTCTAAGGTGAGCAGAAAGCCATTTCCACCGACTGCATCCTGCTGCGCCTCTATCTCGGCGGTCCAGCCATCAAAGGCGATACCCCAAAAGATCCCCACCATCACGGAGGTGTCAACTTTCTGCATGCGATCCACCTGATTATTGTCGACATCATCTCGTTCAGGGATATACCCTAGCATCGGCCCGAATCTCCAAATGTCATCCGGAAGCACGTTCGCTTTGAAGTCGATACCTCGCAATCGGTTGCCTTGCAGACGCAGAAACTTGCCTGAATCCAAGTCTACCCTGGCGTAAGGAAGAAGGACAGGTGCATAGTCTTCGGACCCTTCATAATCCGGTGCGGCGCCAAGGCCGAAGCCCAATTCCAATTTCTCTACTGCTATCGCTGGCTGGGCGGTGACTGTGACCGCAAGGAGTAACGCCAGCAGCAGCTTCATAGCCTCTCCGTTACTGTTCATTCATTTCCTTTCCAACCTCCAAGGAGAGAAATCCGGGCCTTCGAAAAACCTGCTGCGGTGGAGCGGGGACGCGGGAGGGGAAATATTTCTTTGGGTGAACATCAACGAGCTCGCATTTTGAAGCTCCCTGCAGCTTGCTGCAGGGAATCTTCGAAATGTAAGGTATTTAAATCATTTTATGGTAGTTCGCTCGCTAACCCCGTCCGCCTCAGGCGGACCACGGGGATTGCGCTCGCCCTGTTGAATTTCCCGAAGGGAACCCTATTCAACGGGGCTCGCTGTAGCATTTTCAAAAAGACTAGCCAAGAAGACTTTTTTACGCTAGCATTAATATCTGTAACGCGTCCGGGATTGGTTGCAGCCGTCACCGGAGCGTCCAAGGGTTCCCGTGCAAGACCAAAAACCCTTGGTACTTTCATTGAAGCATAAATCGCGTCTTAGAACGCAACCATATGAAAAAAAACGGACGATGGAAAAGCGGCCCATCACAAGAAACGGCTACGAGAGGCTACGCGCAGAGCTCTCCTTTCTCTGCCGCTTTGTCCGTCCTCAGGTCATAGAAGCTCTCTACAATGCCCGCTCATACGGGTATAAGGCCAATAACTTGCAGTATTTTGCCGCTCGCGAGCGGCAGGCCTTTGTGGAGGGCCGAATCGAAGATTTGCGCCGCAAGATCTCCTTATCAGAAATAGTGGTTGGACAGCGCCTCATCTCCTCAGCTGCCTGCTTCGGCGCCACCGTCGGGGTGGAAGATATTGCGAACGGCGACCGGGCAACCTATCAACTGGTGGGGCCGTTTGAAGCTGATGCCATGCAGGGTCGAATCTCAATTGACTCACCCATGGGCAGCACTCTTTTGGGCCGGCGTCCAGGCGATGAGGTTACTGTCTATGCTCCTGGAGGAGTCCGCTCCTTCCGGCTTCTCTTTATCGCCACGCCCTAACCTCCGCAGCTGTCACCAAGCCGAAATCCCAGATCCCTAATCACTAACGTGCCTAGTGCCTAAGGGCAACTAACTCTATGCTCCATGCCCTATGCCCTATGCTTTTTTAAATCCGAAATCCCAAATCCGCAATCCGCAATCCTTTTCTCTACCCTTTTATTACCCCCATTGGCCGCAAGCGCACCACTTTCTTGCTGATGCCGGCACCGGACACAACCTCCACCACCTGACTCACGTCCTTGTAGGCCTCCGGAATCTCTTCCCGCACGGTAGCCTTACCAGCACTGCGGATTGTGATGCCCTGATCTTCCAATTCCCGAATGATTGCTCTGCCCTTGGACACTCTCATTGCCTGCTTTCGACTCATGACTCTACCGGCACCATGGCAGGTGCTGCCAAAGGTCTCAGCCATGGCCTGCTCGGTTCCCACCAGGACATAAGAGTATCGCCCCATGTCACCAGGGATAAGTACCGGCTGGCCCACATTTTTGTAAGCCAGCGGTGTGTCCGGGTGGTGGGGCGGAAAAGCCCGGGTGGCGCCTTTTCGATGCACACACAATTTTGTTTCTTTCCCATCCACCCGGTGAGTCTCAATCTTGGCGATATTATGGCAGACATCGTATATGAGCCTGAGCCCCAGCCTCTCCGAGCTCATCTGAAAGACACGCTCGAAGGTCTCCCGCACCCAGTGGAAGATAATTTGCCGGTTGGCAAAAGCATAGTTGGCCGCTCCAGCCATTGCGGCCAGGTACTGCCTCCCTTCCTCGGAGGCAATGGGAGCGCAACACAACTGTCGGTCAGGGAGCTCAATGCCATACTTTTGCGTGCTTTTCATCAGTATTTTGATGTAGTCATCGCAAACCTGATGACCAAGTCCCCGCGAGCCGGTGTGAACGATTATTGTTACCTGGTCCAGGAACAAGCCCAAGTCCTTGGCAGCATGCTCATCATACACTTCATCTACGTAACCAACCTCTACAAAATGGTTCCCCGAACCCAGGGTGCCTAACTGGGCCTTGCCCCGTTCCAGAGCCCGATCGGAGATCAGGTCAGGGTCGGCACCCTGGATACAACCCCGTTCCTCGACGTATTCAGGATCTTCTTCCAGCCCGAAACCGTGCTTTACTGCCCATCCGACCCCTCTTACCAGCACCTTCTTCAGCTCGGCTTTTGAGAGCCGCAGATCTTTCCGTTTGGAGCCAACCCCGGAAGGTATATTGCGAAACAGGGTTTCCACCAATTTTCGGATGTGGCCGCTGACCTCCTTGCGCTCCAGCCCGGAGCGCACAAGTCGCACTCCTCAGTTAATATCGTAGCCCACTCCTCCAGGCGAAACCACACCATCATCCAAGGAAAACGCTGCAACTCCCCCGATGGGAAAGCCATACCCCCAATGGATGTCGGGCATGGCCAGAGACTGGCCTACAATTCCCGGTAACCAGGCCACATTAGCCACCTGAAGTAAACTCTGGTCATTGCGGATGTTGGCCATCATGGCCTCATTGGCGTAAACGATGCCGTCGGTGCGCATCTTGCCCTCTCTTGGCAGCCGCCAGCGGTACCCGTCGACCTTTTGGAGCTTGATGGAGTGTTGTTTTGTCACCGTGCCACCTCCAGATTTTACATCTCGAATTGAGGAATTAAGGAATTTTAATATTATATTCCTCAATTCCTTAATTCCTTAATTCCTTAATTCCCAATTGACTATTTAGATATCAAATATCACCTGTGCCTTCCAACCCTGGTCGTCTTCGACAACCTCGAGTTGGTGGTAGGTGACCGCCTTGATTTCTGTTTTCATGGGGTGGATTTTCGGATCGAAAACCTCGCCCCAGGCGCTTGCCTCCAGTGTGAGGTCTTTGAGATGGACCTGGAACCGCCCAAAAATGAGGTCCTCAGTATCCAACAGGTAAAGCAGTTCCTGGAGCCAGCTCACCAGTAACGTTTCTATATCCTCTTCTTGCAGCCTGAACTGACGCTGGATCAGGCAGTTCAAAGAATCCACCCTGGTGACCAGCTCACTAAAGCCCAGGGCAGCTGTTTCGAACATCCCCTCAAGCGTCGGAGCCTTGACCAGAATACCAGCGTCGGCAGTGTGGTCGATGAACTGAAAGGATCCATGAGAGTGGGTGGCCATGGCCTCAACCTCCACGTGTATGCCTGCAGTTGTAAGCAACCAGTATCGCTGGACAGTGGTCACTCGTCATGCCCAGACTCATACTATAACACGTGAAGGCGCGGGTGATACAGTCCTATAGCGCGGGGTGAGCGGTCAACCGGGAAAGCCATCGAACTCTCAGCCCCGCAAGGCGCGATCTGGGACTAACCCCAAAGGGGACCACAAGACCTCAGGATGAGATCTCTCCGGTAGACGTTCTGCAGACCATCAGCTATCAAGTCTTGGAGAACATGAACCGCAGAACCGCAGAACAAGGAACCGCAGAATATCGAAGTGAAAAACCTTGTCTTCTTCCTTTCTAAAACTTCTGCTGTTCGAAATTCCTTGTTCGACATTCGATATTCAAAAATACAAAAGAGTCTAAATCCAGATTACAGTCAAGACTGAAAGTGCGACACTATACACCCTCAAACAAAAATAACTGTATCTGACCCTGCAAGGGGGTTCCAAGACTGATCTATCGAAGATTTCGCTTCGCGGGGAAGGACTAAATTTTCGATGTTGAAACGGCTTTCTGGAGGATGTTAGCGCTTTTCCACATTTTTGACATAACCGTCAACAAGTTGCTTCGCATCGAGTTGCAACACTTCCGCATAAGATTTTAAGAAGCTCTTCAGATAGATCTTGGGGGGGAGGTTGGTTATGTCATCGCGTTCTATTGCTTCCAGTGCGGTGGGACTGATCTTGGTGGCCTCAAAAACCTCCTCTAACTCTATTCCCAGTGACTCACGTAAGTTTTTTAAATCTTGCCCAGAGATAAAATCACGGTTCAACAGAGCGCTTGCAAGTTTTCCTTTTCCTTTCTCTTTGATCTTTTTCCTGATTCTTGCCAAGTTATTGTGTTTCGTCACGGCTGTATTCGCTTGAAAAAGGGGTATTGTCTTCTGCCTTTCTTGTGCAGTCAACAAATCCTTCGGTATTTCCCCTACATCCACAAGTCTCTTGTCATAAGCAGTTCTCTTTTCATCATCAATCAGGGTCGAGAACGCTTTCTCGATCTTGCTCAAAATTGTTTTGCGCTCATCTTCTGCAAAAAGAGCATAGGTCGCCAGTGAGCTCTCCTCGTAAATGGCAAGAATATTCTTGTATGCCTGTCTCACCTCAAAGGAGGAGGCATTGTACGGAATTTTGAAGAGTTCATAATAATTTAGGTCATTAAATTTTTTTGTCATTTTGAAGCTTTTATCTGTATGGGTTGTTGTATTGCTCCTGCCAGTCTCCGAGCCATATTTTGTAGATCCGACACGGTTTTTGTGTAGGGATATTTCTGTATGAAGATATTTCGAGCAATTATTGACTCATACACTCGACTGTCATAGCTGATATTCCCCAAAAAATCGAAGCCGGGATAAAGATGCCTGTTGCATACTTCTACAAGTTGCTCCCCCAGGTCTTCAGCAACCTGACCACGAAATTTGTTAAGAATTAAACTGAACTTCAAACCGCTCAGGAGATCCCTGAAGGCTGTGCCGTTTTCCAGGTTTTTCTCGACGAGAATGTTAATGAGATCTAAAGGAGATTTGACCGCTCCCTTCGACAGTTTTGCAACCTCCTCTTGACATATATGCCACATGTTGGCTTCTTTGAGAGCCAATTTCAGCTTTCTCAGGTAGATTGATTTAATGAAGATGAAGGTATTTTCTATTGCCGTTGGTTCAGGAGTCGCCACAAACAATCCTTCTGTAGCAATCAGGAAAAAGTCCAAGGTATTGAAGTTAATTCCCGGACCCAAATCGAGAATGACATAATTGAACGGAAGATTTTTAATGGCGTTGATTACTTTGAGTTTCTGAGCGTAAAACAAATTGGCTATTTCCAAAGAACATTTTGTCGAGCTGATGAGATGCAGGTTCGGTATAGTTGTGGACAGAGCTACGTCCTCCAAGCTCTTCGTTGTTTTATCTATGAAGGCGTCCAGGCCTCTTTGGGGGATTCTCTGGCCAAGAAGGGTGTGAAGGTTGGAAGCGCCCAGGTCCAAATCCACGAGTACCACGCTCTTGCCTTGCTTTGCCAGTAATATGCCCAGGCTCGCGGCAATGAAGCTTTTCCCGGATCCTCCTTTTCCACCACCAATTGAGTAAATGCGCCCCATTTTTCTTCCTTTGATCAGCAGGGTGAACTGTTGCTGGTTATAAAACAGACTGCGTTGTTTCCAAGTAAGCAATTATTAGGCCAGGCGAGACTCTACCCGTCATCGCATAAGAGCCGGCTGTTTTCGCACTCTCTGCCTTTTTGCCATCGTCTATCTGTGTTCTGTTTTGTATACCTTGGCGTCTTTTGTGACACGTGCAGGAAGGAGTATGGCAAGCAAGAATCAAATACTAATGACTGGTGAGGAAAGACGTCAGCTGAGGTTCGCCAGCGCCACCTGGTAGCGACGCAAAGCCGCTTTTTGATGTATGGAAAAGATCAAGGTTGTTGGTGGGAAGCTGCCGGCAGTTGCTAACTTTTTCACTTGATCGCAGAGGCAGGAGAGAACTCGAAACGCTGTTATGCACGGTTCCAGGAGTTCAAATCGATCTAGTCCCAAGGACTGAATTTCAAGAGGGGCTAGGTGCCAGATCAATTGACGCAGCGTCTCTTCTACGGT
>JAJDNL010000246.1 GCA_022340745.1 Deltaproteobacteria bacterium | reverse complement strand
TGGGCCATACCCATACTAAGAGAGGCAGGTCCGAGGTTACTTGCGTTAAACTTGTTTCGCAGCCTTTTTGCCACGAGGGTTGCCTGTTCGTGTTTAGCATGCGGAATAATTACGGCAAACTCGTCACCCCCATATCGATACACCGAGTCAACATTGTCGCGACTATAAAACATCATTAACCTGGCCAATTCTTTGAGCAGGTCGTCTCCTTTTTGATGACCAAAACGGTCATTGTACTCTTTGAAATTATCGACGTCGACCAGGATAAGGAACAAACCGTAACGCTGCCGAAAAGCACGAATCGCTTCTCGTTTAAGGTTTTCATCAAAGTAGCGTCGATTGTACAAGCTGGTGAGTCCGTCACGGATTGAAAGCCTTTTGAGTTCAGCTCTCAACTCACGTTCGCGGATGATGCGATTAATTTTGGCCTCTAATTCATTAATATTAAATGGTTTGGAGATGAAATCACTGGCTCCAATTTCGATAACGTCGGTATACTTGTATTCCTCCTGGTATCCGGTAACCACAACTACATCTATATCCTCGAAGTCGGTTTTTATGCGTTTCGTCAGCTCAATTCCGTTCATTTGAGGCATGCTGATATCAGTTATGACGATATCAAACTCGCTCTCTCCAAGTTTCTCCAGAGCGTCGACTCCATCGATCGCGGTAACACTTGCATGCCCAAGCTGGCTTACCACCTCGTGGAGCAAGCCAATCATTTCCTCGTCGTCGTCTACAGAAAGCACGGAATATGAAATTTGTTTTTTCTTGTCCACCGTTCTCATACTACTTGATAAGGGGTTAGAAGTTGTGGCAGCCTGCCATGGCAAGTCGTAGGTATAGCCCAGAATTAGTTATTTTACAACTTTTTTTCGTGGTCGCAGTCCGCCGTAGGCGGAATTCATGAAATATCCGGGCTAAGCTCTAAAGGTTGACCCAAGCATCACAATTTTGCTAAAGGATTAGATACAATGAAGTTGTTGGCTGGCCGAATGAGATGAGTGAGATTTCTACTGAGAAATCCATCGGTCCCATCCTCAGTCTGGATGGGGTGCAGCGCACACGGTGGTGGGCGAATGGAGAAGGAGCCTAATGGCCAAGATTACCATCATACGCAAGAAGGGTGAAGATCTAGCGGCAAAGCTCGGTTTGGAGGTAAAGCAGTGGTTCGAGCGACGAGGCGCGCAGGTTTTTCTGCTCGAAAATATTGCTCACCATGCTGAGCAGGGCAGCCTCGAAGATTTTATTCATCAAGTACCATCCGATAGTCTGGCTGTGGTGGTTCTTGGGGGTGACGGCACCTTGCTCAGTGTAGCTAGACTTCTCACAGAGCAAGCCATTCCGGTTCTGGGGGTAAACATTGGCGGAATGGGTTTTCTCACCGAAGTAAGTTTAGATGACTGCTATCGTTTCTTCGAAGATATTCTGGCAGAGCGGTTTGAAGTGGAAAGACGAATGCGCTTCCAGGCCCTCTTATTCAGGCAGGGTGAATGCTTGCTCAACAGCACTGTTCTGAACGATGTGGTGATCAACAAGGCCGCCCTTGCACGAATTGTTGACCTGGAAGTAACCATTGACGGTCTTCCTCTGACAACCTACCGGGCTGACGGACTCATCGTTGGAACTGCCACTGGATCAACCGCTTACAATCTTTCCGCCGGGGGTCCCATCGTCTACCCAACGGCCGAGACGATCATCTTGACACCGATTTGTGAGTTTTCTTTGACAAATCGTTCCATTATTTTACCGGGCGACGCCCATGTTGAAATCAGGGTGGGCACCAAGGCAACAGATGTTACTCTGACCTGCGATGGGCAAGTAGGATGTGAACTGCAAGCAGATGATATCGTCCGTGTAGAGGAGGCTCCTCAACCTCTCTTTCTGATTAAGTCTCGCCAGGAGGACTATTTCACCATTCTCCGAAATAAGCTGAAATGGGGGCAAAGGTAGGGGGATCGTAGATTGTAGATTGTAGATTTAAGATTGCAGATTGATGAATGCAAGGTTTCAGGTGTCGGGTGTCAGGTGTCAGGGGAGAAAAATAAAAAAGGCGTGATGCCTTGTACCTTGTAACCCGTACGCTGTACCTTGACTCCTGACTTCTAGATTCTTTGTTTTTTTCCGCTCACTGCTTACTGCTTACCGCTTACCATTGACTGCTGAAAAGGAAATCTGACTATGCCCGAGATCGCTGCTTTAAAGGGGCTGTTATACAATCAGAAATTGATCGGAAACATGGACAAGGTAATCACACCACCTTTTGACGTAATTTCTCCTGAGGAGCAGGAGATGTACCATAAGCGTCATCCCTACAACGTGATTCGTCTCATCTTGGGACAGCAAGAACCGGGCGACAATGAGGAAAATACCTGGTATACCCGAGCAGCTGAAGCACTTGCGACTTGGCAGAGAGAGGGGGTGCTGATCAGGGATTCCCAGCTGGCGTTTTATGACTACGAAATCAGCTATCAAGAATCTCCGAATCTATCGCAAACTCGGCAGGGCTTTCTCTGTCTGGTGAAGCTGAAAAAATTCTCTCACGGATCAGTACTTCCCCACGAACGCACCTACGAGGCGACCAAGTCCGAGCGGTTGAAACTAATGCTCGCTTGCAATGCAAACCTGAGCCAGGTTTTCGCTCTCTATCCAGACCCGACCCACATAGTGAAGCAAAGCTTGCATGAGGGACGTGAACGAGGGCCGGTGTTTGATTTCACCGACAGCGAAGATATCCACCACCGGATGTGGCGCGTCACCCGAGCAGAGGTGATTCAGAACGTGGTGGAGCACATGAGGGATAAGCCGCTTTATATTGCCGACGGTCATCATCGCTATGAGACAGCCCTCAATTACCAGAAGCTCATGCGGCAGAGATATCCTGAAAGGGGAGAGCGGGCTTTATTTAATTACGTTTTCATGTATCTAGCCGATATGCACCAGGAGGGGTTGTCCATTCTGCCCACCCACCGGATGTTTGTTCAGCTACCGCAGTTCCAGATGGATTCATTCCTGGCACGGGCTGCCGATCATTTTGAAGTGGAGCTTTTTCCCTTTGATGAAGCTGGGCGCAGCCAGACGTTCAGAGAGTTCCTCACCGGTCTTCACTCTGCCGGTGATCGCCATTACCTTGGTGTTTATCAGTCTGGAGCAGGTCAATTTGTACTCTTGAAGCTGCGAGACAATGTGGATCATGGATCTTGGCTAGGTCAATTGGAACCACCCTTGCAGAAGCTGGATGTAGTGGTACTCACCGAGCTGGTGCTCAAACGACTTCTGAAAGTGGACGAGAGAATACTGAATGACGAGACTAAAATAAAATATCGACACGATGCCGTGGAGGCTGTGGAGGAGGTAGACCGAGGTCTTTTCCAAATTGCGTTC
>JAJDNL010000242.1 GCA_022340745.1 Deltaproteobacteria bacterium | reverse complement strand
GTGTCAGTTGGACTCCTTCATTGAGTCATTCACAGCTGCTACCAGTCTGATCAATGCATTGCTCACAGCCATGAGCATCCAGAGTCCCAATAAGACGTTGCGCATTTTGCGGGAACGAGAGGCTCTCTGGGAGGAAAAGGGAGTCTACACCTCAAGTCCCAGGACAAAGAAATCCAAGTAAAATCTATAAAAGAAAGGAGCCAGGAGTCAGAATTCAGGAGACAGGAGATTTTTCTTAAAATCTGTCTCTCAATGAAGTCTATAGATTTGATTGTTGTGGGGTTTTGGGATTCAGGAGCCGGGTATTTTTGATTCTCGAACCTAACACTATACATTACAAAGGGGCACAAAATGACTGCTGCGAAAAGATTTGAAGAGTTGATAGTTTGGCAAAAGGCTCATCAGCTAGTTCTTGCAATTTACAAACTAACCAAAGATTTTCCCAAAGAAGAAATTTTCGGTCTGACCTCTCAGTTCAGAAGAGCCGCCGTTTCAGTTCCCGCCAACATAGCCGAAGGATTTAAGAGGGCAACCATTCCAGATAAATTGCGTCACCTGAATATAGCCCAATCGTCATTGGAGGAAGTACGATACTATTTGATTCTTTCCCAGGATCTAGAATATTCGGAAACACTTGACCAAAGAGAAGGCCTAGAGGAGACGAGTCGTTTGTTGGAAGCTTACATGAAACCATTGAGAAGAAAGAGATGATTCTTTTGACTCCTGGCTCCTGGCTCCTGGCTCCTGACTCCTGACTCCTGTCTTCTTCTTTTCAATGAAAAAGATCCTCCGTGCATGCTTCATTTATGAAATATTTATTACACTTTTTTGGTTGAAATTTACCGGTCAATTCTGTTATAGTTCCCTGACTTTGTCGACGAAGACAGTCTTCCGTAAAGCCCGAGATTTCAACGAGGAAATCTACGACGATTGGGGTTGCGCCCTTGACCTGCAGGTACTAATCTGACACCATCCTGAGTTTACCTCGAATAGTTCCTTCACCTCGCGCAAGACCCCAGTCCAGGGTAAGGACGGAAAGAGCGGACCGAAGAAGTTCCCACCTCAGTCTCCCTTAAAGGAGTTGCAGAGCAGCAAACCACAGAGACGTAGCAGGGAAATGGCTGCGGTCTCAGGGCGATGCTTTGGTAACACGAGACATCTGTCAATAAGTGAATTGGTTGGGGACGCGCCGTTCCCAACTCTAATGGTTTTAGAAAGGCCTGGATATTTTATGAATTGCTGTCGCGAGACCACGAAACTGGGAACCCGCTTGCGGGACTGAGCGGAGCGCAGCGAGCGCGAAGAGGATGGACGTGCCACCGGGCACCCGCATGGTGTTGGTTCCGAGGCGTACCTGAAGGGTACGTCGCAGGGACCGACGCCCGAGGACGCCAGGAAGGACGGCCATATCCGTGGTCGCAGTAAGTGATTCATGAAACATCCAGGCTAACGAGAATGTAGAAGCCATGGACAGCAACAAAAACTTTAGGCCAAAAATAACCATATTTCACTGCATCAACGCTTTCAATGATAAACGTACTTCACCTCTAACCAGCGGGGATGGTTTTGAGACTCATATCGTTAAACTTCCCTGTTCCAGCATGGTGAAAGACGTCTACCTGCTCCGCGCCTTCGAGGCCGGAGCGGACGCAGTGGTGGTTCTGGTCTGTCCTGAGAGGCAGTGCCGTCATCTGGAAGGCAATATCAGGGCAAAGAAGCGGGTTGAGCGGCTCAAGAATCTGCTGGATGAAATTGACTTCGACTCCAGGCGACTGTCGATTTTTAATCTCGCTCTTGGAGATGAGGATGCGGCTGCTGAAATTATGCAGAAAATCCTGTCGGAACTGGCTGAATTAGGCCCCAGTCCGGCTAAGTAGATATGCAAATATTCAATTACGCCTATGCCTTTATCTCCGCATGCTGTGGATTCTAGATTTCGATATGCAGTTTTATTTGCTAACCACAGAGATACGGAGAGACTTAATTTCAGATTGTAGATTGTAGATTGCAGATTGTGAAATTTCTTAAGATCGCGTTTTCTTAATTCTACAATCTTAAATCTAAAATATACTTTGTGCCTCTGTGGTAAATCAACACTCAGGCTTACATAGGGCGCTACCATACTGAGCAGAGTAAATAGTCGTTATTCAATCTCAAGGAGTGAACGCATGATAGTGGGAGAACAAAAACCAGTCAAAGAAATAAAGGAGACGGTAGCGGGGTACAAAAAACTTCTCATTTTGGGCTGCGGCACCTGCGTGAAAACCTGTTTTGCTGGAGGGGAAGACGAGGTAGCCACCCTGGCATCCGCTCTGCGTCTGGCCTTCAAGATGGAGGGCTCAGAGATTCAGATTGAGGAGTTCACCGTAGAGCGCCAATGCGAGGACGAGTTCATCCAGGAGGCGGCTCCTGCCATTGGCCGAAATGAAGCAGTGCTGTCTCTTGCCTGTGGAGCTGGTGTGCAAGCTGTCGCCAGGAGGTTCGCCAAGACTCCCTCGCTTCCGGGGGTCAACACCACTTTTCTCGGCACTCTGGAAAAGCAGGGCCTCTTCACCGAGGAGTGCGCCGGTTGCGGTGATTGCAAGCTCGCTATATTCGGCGGAGTTTGCCCCATAGCCCGCTGTGCCAAGAAACTATTGAACGGTCCCTGTGGCGGATCGCAGCAAGGCAAATGCGAGGTTAGTCCTGAAACCGATTGCGCCTGGCAACTCATAATCGATCGGCTTAAAACCTTGGACCAACTTGAGAATTTAAGAATTTATGTCGCTCCCGCCGATTGGCGCCCCAGCGGTGCAGGTGGACCGAGAAAATTAGTCAGAGAGGATCATGTGATATGAGTACGGAATCAGTGAGTAGACTGCAGCAGATCTTGTCGCAAGGAGAGTTTGCCGTTACCGCTGAATGCGGTCCTCCTCGTGGAGCCGGTGCCGAGATAGTCCGCAAAAAAGGCGAACTTTTGAACGGCTATGTGGACGCGGTAAATGTGACGGACAATCAGACAGCAATCGTAAGAATGTCGAGCATAGCGGGATGCGCTCATCTGCTCAACATTGGTTTGGAGCCTGTCCTACAAATGGTCACCAGAGACCGCAACCGGATTGCCCTGCAATCTGACATAATGGGAGCCTATTCTCTGGGAATTCGAAATATCCTCTGCTTGTCGGGAGACCATCAGACCTTCGGCAGTCACCCGGATGCCCTGAATGTTTTTGATATTGACTCCATGCACCTGCTCCGGACTGTTAAAACCATGCGGGAAGAGGGAAAAGACATGAGTGGATACGAGTTGCAGGATCCGCCCCGCATGTTTATCGGAGCTGCTGCCAATCCCTTTGCCGATCCCTTCGACTATCGGGTCATTCGGCTGGCAAAAAAGATCGACGCGGGCGCCAATTTCATTCAGACCCAGTGTGTCTACAATATGGATCGATTCAGGGAATGGATGAAAATGGCCCGAGAAGAGGGGCTCACAGAAAGGGCCTACATCCTGGCCGGGGTGACGCCGATGAAATCCGCGGGGATGGCAAAATATATGGCAAAGAGGGTTGCAGGCATGGATGTGCCAGAGTTTATGATCGAGAGAATGGAGCAAGTTCCCAAAGAGAAAGCTGCCGCCGAGGGTATCAAGATCTGTCTGGAGACCATCGCCGAGTTGCGTGAGATTGAAGGCGTTCACGGCGTCCATGTTATGGCTATTGAGTGGGAAGAAGCGGTAGGTGAAATCGTCGAAGCCGCCGGTCTCATGCCAAGACCCTAAAGGGATTGAAGATTTGAGATTTAAGATTGCAGATTTATGGATGGGACGGTTTTTAAAATCTGCAATCTGCAATCTGCGATCATCAATCGAAATTG
>JAJDNL010000226.1 GCA_022340745.1 Deltaproteobacteria bacterium | reverse complement strand
TCTGATTCGCGTAAAAATGAATTCTGGCAAGAAAATTACCCTGTCCATTGGGATGAAATATTTGGCTATAATCTGAGAAGCTCTTTTGTCCTTCTGTTGTGTAATACTATTGAACCGTACATGAGTATGGTTTGCAGTAATGTAAAAACAATAAATAATTCTAATTTATCTGTTGATGATCTAAAGGGTAGTTTGTACGAAAGAACGCGAAAATATCTTGAAGTTGTTGGGGGGTTTAGCTCACCCAAAGATAGAGAATGGGAAATAATGGGAGATATTTACGCTTTGAGAAATGTCATCACTCATAATGGCGCAATGATTGGAGGCAGCAATAAGGAAAAAAGAATAAGATCACTTATGAAAAAATCCCCTGGCCTTTCAGTCCCTTCAGAAGGCATGCTTAGTATAGAAAAATCATTTTGTGAATATGCTATAGATAACGTTGAGACTTTCGTAAATGGGCTTTATTTTTCAACAACGGTGTCCGTTCCTAAATTCAATGCCAGCACAAAGATAACCTACGAGACTGCACACGACGAGGCTAGAGCTTAAAAGGCAGGCAATTCATTTTAAAATGGAAGGTACCATCAGATGCGAACAGCAAGCTACGGTTGGCGCAC
Source organism: Deltaproteobacteria bacterium (assembly GCA_022340745.1). GTDB lineage: Bacteria > Desulfobacterota > Syntrophobacteria > BM002 > BM002 > BM002. Next base: position 2,955 of record JAJDNL010000226.1, on the reverse strand, counting down.
AAGTATCAATAATGGGCGAAATATTTTTTACATAATGACAAAATAACACTTGACTGCATGTCGGCAGGATGGTTTCGAAATTTGCTGTATATATGCAACACACTGAAAGCCAAAATGCCTGAATCGCGAATTGAAAACCTGATGAGAACACTAACCAAAGATACCGTACTGGGTGACTTACTCGAACCGCTTCAGAAAGCACTCGATCGAGTCCGTTATCATTCGGGTAGATTTGCCTCTCTCTCAATGATTGACTTCATTGGCATCGGCGTCCTCAGGCATCTTCAAGGTATGAAAACCCTACGTGAGCAAATCCAGGCGTTATTGCATTTATCCACCGATGATATGCAAACACTACCCTTAGCACGCTCAACCCTGTCAGATGCCTTATCATCACCTTTACGGCTGACTATTGTCACACAGACGCAACGAGAGCTTGTTCGGCAAGCCCGAGAGATTTTGCCAGATCGTCTGGCTGAGATACCCGGACTAGGCTCGCGCGCCGTCTATGCGTTGGATGGCACTTATCAGAAAGAGAGCGCCCATTACAAAAAATGCACGCCCAGCCAAGGAGGAAAAGACAATCCAAAAGGGCATGCTCTGCTGAGCTTCTATGACATCCGTCTGGGTTGTGCTCATGATGTGCATGTCGATACCAGCAGTCGGCATGAGATAGCCATGTTAAGAGATTATGCAGAGCAACCTGGCGCAGTCACCGGAGAAAAAGGTGCATTATGGGTGGCCGATAGGGCCTTTGTGGATGCCCGCTATTGGGACCAACAAAAGCGTAAGCTCAAGGTGACGGTCATCACGAGAATGAAAAGCAACTTGGTGATTGAGAGCGCCAAAGAGCGCAAACTTGCAGATAGCCCCTTTAATCAGGGCGTGATATGTGATGAAGAAGTGCTGCTTCAATCGAGTTCATCGGTTTGGCGGCGGGTCCATTACAAGACGGAACAAGGCACGGTTCTCATATTCTTGACCAACGAGATGCAGCTGGAGCCTGGAGTGATAGCATTTCTCTACCTGCGTCGCTGGGATGAAGAGAAGTGCTTTGATACATGGAAGAACGACTTTAGCCAAGGCAAGGCATGGGGACGTAGTCGGGTTGCCATCGAGAGTCAGACGCGACTGGCTATCATTACGCACTTACTTGTGACTCTCTTGCTTACGAGGAGAATGGGGGGTTGGGGAATATCGGATGAAAAATCACTCAAAAAGCGGGCTCAGCGCATAGAGAAAAAGCAAGCAGAGTTCGTGCCGATGATTTGGTTTTCCGACCTCTACCGTCACACCGCCAAGGTGAGCCGACAAGCGCTACGGTTCTTACGGAGCTGTTTTCATCGAAAGTCGTCTGATACGCTTTATGAGTGTCACCTGAAACCTATGTTATTGCGGTACATATGATGGCAGCCGGACACCGTTGATATTCCTCCAATAGCGCCTTCCATTGTGCTTGGGTTCTCAGGTCTCGAATTTTTTGTTTTGGTGAGGATTGAGTGGGAAAATCGATGGTGGCTGAGGTTGCCATGGTGGTTTCTCCTGTGGTTAATGAGGAGAAATGTATCGTAGGGTCAGATGGCGGGGAATAACGCCTCATAATGACCGGTTACTTTATGATGACAACGACATCTCCATTGCGGTCAATTCCGACAGCACCTACACTGCGGGATTCAGCGTCAGCTTCTGAGTGATACCGGCGCTGTTAACCCGGCACAGGGTTAACAGCACCTGACCGCTTAGTCTCTACTGACTCTGCTTACTCGCTCTCAAACAAGCAATTTTCGCGATAAGCGACATCTTGCCTTGAGAAAGCAGCAGACCGAATATAACAAGAGTTCCGCCAAAAATAATGTTCCAAGTTACCTGTTCATCCAGCACGACAATCGCGCTAATGGCCGTTATCAGCGGCACCAGATAGATATAGTTGCTTGTCGACACCGAACCAATCAGCCGTATCGCATAGTTCCAGAGCACAAAACAAAGTCCGGATGCAATCAGACCAAGAAACAGCATATTGGACAGCAGGCGCATCTCCAATAGACTCGAGTAATCAATCGATTTTTCAAAAATCACAACGTAGAGTAACATCCAGAAAAGACCATAGATAAAGGTCTTTTGAGTAACAAAAATGAAGTGGTATCTATTCGAGTCAACTTTCTGCAGCAGCACAGAGTAAACCGCAAAAGAAAGCGATCCGGCCAAGGCGATCAGATCTCCGGAATAATTAATGGCAACGGATCCAGCATTCTCCTTCATCAAGATGAACACACCAGATATCGCTACCATAAAACCAAACACCAGTCTGAGATGGAACTTTACGTCATTTAGTATAAAAACCGCCAGAATTGCAGTAAAAATTGGTGCCGATGAAACAATAACACCGACATTTGTAGCTTGCGTGTATTGCAGCGCGATATTCTCTAAAATGAAATATAGAAAAACTCCGCTACCGCCCAATATCATGAACAATAGTTCATCTTGTGTGTTTGTGAATATTTTGAATTTTGGATACACAATAAGCAACGCAACGAATCCAAGAGAAAACCTAAATAACAGTATTTCAATTGGTGATAAAGATTCAAGCAAGACTTTTGTAGACACGAAAGTCAGGCTCCACATAAATATGGTCGAGAACGCAACCAAATGCCCTTTATTATCAGCTTTCATGTCATTTCCGTTCGTATTATCAGGGTGCCGACTTAATATTAATCCGGCACCTTAATAGCTATATAGACAGCACAAGAATTTCTGATTTCGAATCACCAAATTGGATATTTAATTCATCCACAGGATCAAATTTATAGATACGCATGGCCTCCAATACCATTGGCCGGTTATTAGCGATAAATTCACATGCCCTACTGGTAACAGCCAGATTAATTTTACCAGCATCCATTTGCAACCTTACAGGGACCGGTCCAATGGGTAAGATTCTGACAACCCTGGAGGCTC
>JAJDNL010000032.1 GCA_022340745.1 Deltaproteobacteria bacterium | reverse complement strand
TCGGTGATCGGAATCGTCTAAGAGCTAAGACTTCTCCGCCTCATGAAGTTCAGAGAGTGCAGAGAGACTCTGCGAGGTTCTTCGGCGCTTTTGGGGCAACTAAAGGGAGATCTTCCAGCCTACCTTCTGTGGGCAAGCGAGGTTTTTCTGGTGACTTACGTAGAAGCAGTAAGGGTTTTCCTGAAAAAGTCTCCAGAAAGATCCCAGGTGGCTCTGCCCTCAAAGGTGATCTTAAACTCCCTTTCTAAAAGAATAAAATCGTAAAAGTCGTTAATGAGAGAATTAGAAAATTAGTCAATTGGTTGAAACCGTTGAAATCGTGGAAGTTGTTCGAATCGCGGCTAGGAAACCGCTCCCACAGGAGAATATCTTTCTTCTTCTGTCTTCTGTCTTCTGTCTTCTGTCTTCTGCCTTCTGTCGTCTTTCCCTTTGCCTCCAACCTCCAACGGCATAGCCCTTGTCCTCTGTTTCTTTTCGTCTCGCCGCGTCTCCATGTCTCCGTGTCGTCCCGCGCTGCCTAGTGCTTAGCGTCTAGTTTCTTTCTGCCTGCTTTTTTAAATCTACAATCTGCAATCTCCTCTATGCCTTCTGCTCTATGCTTTCCTCCATGCTTTCTCAAATAGAAGACCCTTGCATTCCCTTCAAAAAAGACTATACTTCACAGTCCGTTTGCTTGCAGCCTTCAGGAGGGATAGTGTGGAATGAGTAGTCTTGTGAGAAACACCCGAATGCGGAACATCGCCATTATTGCCCACGTGGACCACGGAAAGACCACGCTTGTCGACGCCATGTTCAGACAAAGCGGCCTTATCCGGGCGGGAGAGGAAATCGATGACAGGATCATGGACAGCCTGGAGCTGGAACGTGAGAGAGGCATCACCATCGCGGCGAAGAACTGTGCGGTTAACTGGAAAGGCACCAAAATAAACATCATCGATACGCCCGGCCATGCCGATTTCGGTGGCGAGGTGGAACGGGCCCTCACCATGGTTGACGGTGCCTTGCTCCTGGTGGATGCCTCAGAGGGGCCGCTGCCTCAGACCCGCTTCGTGCTCAAAAAGACACTGGAGGCTGGGCTGACGGTCATCGTGGTGATCAACAAGATTGACCGCCAAGATTCCCGCCCGAATGAGGTCCTGAACGACATATACGATCTCTTCATAGATTTGGACGCCACCGAGGAGCAGCTTGATTTTCCTCTCCTCTATGCCGTAGGGCGTGAGGGCATTGCTCAGAAGGGACTGGAGCAGAGGGGTGAAGATCTGCAGCCGCTCTTCAACACCATCGTGGAGCAGGTGCCCCCGCCCTCCCATGACCCCGGCGAACCCTTTCAGATGTTGGTGGCCGACCTTGGTTACTCAGACTATCTTGGCAGGCTGGCCATAGGCAGGGTCGTCAATGGTTGGGCGAGAAGTAATGACTCCTTGGTTTGCCTGGACGCGCTGCACCGACAGGTTTCCCTCAAGGTCTCAAAACTCCAGGTCTACGAGGGGTTGAAGCTCCAGGAGACGGAGTGTGCGGAGCCCGGTGACATCGTCGTGCTTGCTGGGGTTGCGGCAGTCAAGATTGGCGACACCATCTGCACCCATGACTCACCGAAGCCCCTGAAGCGGATCAAGGTGGAGGAACCCACCGTCTCCATGCGCTTCACCATCAATAGCTCGCCGTTTGCTGGTAAAGAAGGGAAATACGTGCAGGCGAGTAAGGTTGGTGAGCGGCTTTTCAAAGAAACGCTGAGAAACGTCGCCATACAGGTGGAGGACAGCGAAGACAGAGAGAGCTTTGTGGTCAAAGGTAGAGGCGAGTTCCAGATGGCCATTCTCATCGAAACCATGAGACGGGAGGGCTTTGAATTCTGCGTAGGTCGTCCCGAGGTCATCTACAGGTACCGGAACGGCGAGACATACGAGCCTATGGAGCACCTCTTCGTGGACTGCAATGAAAGTTTTCTTGGGATTGTGACGGAGAAGCTCTCCTCCCGTAAGGGACACATGGTCAACCTAGTAAACAAGGGCAGCGGCAGGGTGCGTCTTGAATTCAACATCCCGGCCCGGGCCCTCATAGGCTATCGGGAGGAGTTCCTCACCGACACCAAGGGTACGGGTATCATGAACTGCTACTATGCGGGGTATGATCTGTACAGAGGTGCCTTTCCAACACGGTACACCGGCTCCATAGTGGCCGACAGGCAGGGAAAGGCTGTTGCCTACGCCCTTTTCAACCTCGAGCCGCGAGGGCAGCTGTTCATCGTCCCAAGCACACCCGTGTACGAAGGCATGATTGTCGGCGAGCACAACCGGGAGAACGATATCAACGTAAACCCCTGCAAGGAGAAGAAGCTCACCAATATGCGAGCCGCCGGCAGGGACGAGAATGTCATTCTGGCACCACCCAGGGTCATGACGCTGGAGGGGGCGATCCATTTCATAAAGGAAGGCGAGATAATTGAAGTGACCCCCAAATCTCTGCGTTTGCGAAAGGCGGTGCTTTCGGCGAAACAGCGGCACATGAATGTGGCAGCGGAGAAAAAGGCGGTCGCCTGAACGAAAGTTCTCAAATCATCGTAGTTTGACCCCACTCCATTTCGCAGCTTGCGCGAACCCCAAGGTTATTGAAACCACTACATCATGATTGCTAAAATGGGGCCGTACCTGGACTTCTAACAAATAGCCTTGTACACTTTGTAAGCAATGTCCCTGCTATACGGTAAGCTAGCAGAATGGTTTCTGGACCGACAGACAACTGGTCCCGCTGTCGGGGGTGCTTTGCATCAGTTATTTATTTGGGGGTAAGGAGGGAACATGAAAGGGATATGGAAAACTATTGTGTGTTTCGCTATTGTCGCTGGCTTTATTGGATCAGCTTACGCCCAGTTTGCCAGGACTGATGACGCCATCAAGTATCGCCAGTCGGTAATGTTTCTCATTGGTCAGCACATGGGCCGCATGGGTGCAGTGGTCAAAGGAAATCAACCTTACAACCGAGAGGACTTTTTACGGAACGCGGTTCTCGTTGAAACCTTATCCAAACTGCCGTGGGACTCTTTTCTACTAGCAGGGAGCGACAAGGGCCAGACCCAAATGAAGTCCGAAGCGCTCGAAAACAAGGGCAAGTTTGAAGTAGCTGCGCAGAATCTGGAAACTGAAATGGCCAAACTGGTCAGTGCGGCAAACAGCGGCGACTTTAATGCAATCAAGGCCCAGTTTGGGGCGGTCGGCAAGAGCTGCAAAAACTGTCACAGTCAGTTCCGCTCACGGTAGAATGAGAGCAAATTGGTAACAAAAATAAGATGTTGTGCAACCTTTTGGATTCAGCTCAAGCCCTAACGGACGACAAGGTAGACAGTAAAGGCCGCCAGAACTGCAATCAGGGCTGCCAACCAGATTGAACCCTTACCTGGTTCTGCGGCCTCGTGATCCCACTCTTTAAAACCGGTGATCATCGGTGTCACCAGGTTTTCACGCTCGAAGAACAAATGGAACAAGACTGCAAAGATATGGATGCTGATGAGAGCAAGGATTACATTCACGTTGAGTAGGTGTATGCTGGTAAGCCAGTTGCTGGTCTCCTTGCTCACCCATCCGTATAGCGGGCCTTGGGTGGCGATATCGTCGTTGGCAAACAATCCAGTTCCTGCCTGAATGAACAATGCCAGCAGCATGGCCACTATCGACCAGCCGCCCAAGGGGTTATGGCCGAGGTAGCGCCGCGAGTTACGACGGAGGAGACTCCTTGCATAATGGAAGACTGTCACCGGATTTCGAATAAACCCGACAAAGCGTGACTCGTGGCTGCCGACAAAGCCCCACGCCACGCGAAACAGGAGCAGGACGAGAATGACAAAACCGCTCCATTCATGATAGCGCATGGCACTGCCGCCAACTTCTCCGGTCACAACAGAGGTCCCCACCAGGATCACAAGCAACCAGTGAAACAGCCGGGTAGGGAGATCCCAGACATAAATACCCTTTCGCATGGTGATCACCTTCTTTTCACCTGATTGACAGGTAGCTACAAGAATAATTCCCTGCCGCTGCGATCGTCAAGTTCGACTATCGAATGATGCAGATCACCGATCCACCTGTTTCCGAAACTGACTAGAAGAAATAACTCAGCTCGAGCATGTGAAGCTCCAAGCCCGGATTCCGATTATAGATGCTGGCGTTGGACATGTGCTGGAACCGATAGCCCACACCCAAATTACCACCGAGTTTGAAACGTATGCCCACATGACTAACAAATTGAATGGGCCCCCCAAAGTTTTCTTGGCCGAACTTATGCTCACTCAAAAGTGCAGCGCTGATCCCTCCGTCCAGCAAAATGAGATCTTGAACCATACTCAGTGTAACACTCGGACCGACCGAGCCTATGAAACCTGTCTCTCCTCCACCCCTGAGAGCACCTGCTGAGAGGTTAATATTCGTACTCAAAAACCAACCTGGAGTTAGTTGCCAACTCCAGGGCAGCCCATGGGTTGCGAACATCTCATATTGCTCAAAGTTTTCACTCCCGTCTGTGGCAGATAGACCCGCTCGCAAACCAACCGCGATCCAGTCCGTTTCCCCGGCGCTACCCGGCTGGGGCGAACAAAAGTTCAGTAATAGCAACATCAACCAGATAGTTTTAAGTCGCATGGTGTGCTTGCGCGTGTATGAAGTTAACGTTATAGGGGGGAGTTACGTTACCCGTCTGTTTAGCCGGTTAGGCCGGTTTAGCCTGTCTCCAATCCCAAATCTCACATCCCATATCTACAATCTGCAATTATCACTCTGCCTCCAACCTCAAGACCTGAGCCTGTCGAAGGCCGCTCCTCCAACCTTCAACGGCACCGCCCCATGCTCTATGCCATTCCTTCTAATTCCCACTTTTTTCTCCTTCGGTAGATCCCTCAAAATCTAGGTTCCCAGGTTGGTCAAAGTCTATTTTTTCCGAGGTACCAGTGACATGGAGCTTGTTATCAACAACGTCAAACCTGAAGTCATCCACCTGCACCTCACCTTTACCGATTATCCATACACCAAAATCTATCAGGCTTGTGTCGCGAGGAATGTCCAAAATAATCATGCGTTTCTGCCAATCAGTATCGCCACGGACCACTCTATCGTACATATAATCATAGTTAATCAAACCACCGTAAGTGGATACTCTCAAAAATATTCCACCCGCATCCTTTACACTGCGAGTCCTCATATAAACAGTCATCCTCACTCTTTCTCCAAACCAGTCAGGTCGTGGTTTTATCGCTTGCCAGATTGTGCCCATAGTGTCTGCTTCCACCTCTCTTGACCGTATATACGCTGAATATTTCCCAGTGAAAGGATTTTTTGTAGTAATACCAGCCTCATAATGTTCTTGATTATGATGCACCCAAGGTCTTGGCAAGGGTTCGGCAAGTGAATATGACGAATTCAGAATGATGAACAGAATCATTGAGATGAGTACCCTCATCTTCTCCTCCAGGTAAAATAATAACCGTGGGGTTGGGCGGCACGGCATAGAGTGAAAACCATGGGAGAATCAGTGCACAAATCAACGGATTATCGGACGTTACCTATCCCACCTTTCAAAAAATAAACAGCAGCGGCAAATACAATACATATGCCGCCAAGAGGAGCAAGGCTTCCCACCGATTTACTCGACCCTCTCCTTTGCGTCTAGACCAGAATATCGGCCAGAGCGCCAAAGATACTAAGAACACCATAGGATAATCCCGGAGCAGCACTACACCTTCCACCTTCATTGGCTTGATAATTGAGGGAATTCCAATAATAGCAGTAAGGTTAATTAAGTTGGATCCAACGACATTACCCACGGCTATGGAGTGCTGTTTTTTTACGACACCGGCGATTGAAGTCGCCAGCTCTGGAAGACTTGTTCCCACGGCCACTACTGTGAGTCCAATTATGAGTTCGCTGAGTCCGAGAGCTTGGCCGAGTCCGACGCCACCCCAAACTACGAGTCGGCTGCCAATAAGGAGAAGAACGAGGCCGCTGATCATTTGAACGAAAACCTTTCGCCTCGTCGGTGCTGGAGTCGTGGAGTTGGTTTGAGCATGAACTTTCTTTGTGTCCTCCTTGGCCAAACGAATCACGAGGACGAGATAGAGAGCGAAACCTATAAGCAAGACCAAGCCTTCCAGGCGGCTTATCACCCGGTTTAAAGACATCAGCCAGGTGGCAACGGTAGCTAGCATTAAAGCGGGATAGTCAAATCGAAAAAGCTTGGATTCCACCATTAACGGCTGAAGAAGGGCACATATTCCCAATACCAAACAAATATTGGAAATGTTGCTTCCCAGCACATTCCCGAGCCCGATACTGGAATGCCCGACAATAACCGAAGTGGTAGTAACGAGAAGTTCCGGCAAAGAGGTGCCAAGTGATACAACAGTCAGGCCAATCACCAGAGGTGAAATCCTTAGACTGTTTGCCAGAGAGGCGGCACCGGCGACGAAACGGTTGGCACCAATTGCGAGTCCGGCTAATCCTATCACTAGTGTTCCAAGGTAAAGTACCATCATACAGCCGTCACACTTCCAGGCGAGATCTAGCTATCGGAACCAGGTTCGAGGGTGACCCGAGAAGGATGAGGATGTCGTCTCCAAGAATGTGGGTCTATCCTTGAGGTACCGCATACGCTGTCGAGCAGTGTGGGGATCTCTGGCGAAGAGGTGCCCCAGGCATTCATTTTTACTGCCTGGAGAAAACCGAGCCGGTCCGCACAATCTGGCAGCAACTGAAGGATAGGACTGATGAGTCTGTGCCGAAACAGGCCGCGATCTTACATCTCTTGCAACAACTGAAAGCGGAGCGTAGTGACCCAATGACGGCGAAGCCGAATGACCCAAATTACCTCGTGCTCTTCTCCCCTCGTCTCGCCTGTCCTGAGTTTATCGAAGGATCGAATGGGTCGAAGGGCTTTTCTCACCTGTCTCGTCGGCGAACATGGTTAGATGGGAGGAGCGACCTTCACATGAGTGAGTTTGTTGTCCTCTTCCTGGGAAATGGCTTCAACTACCCAGGGTAGTAGATTGCCTTTCGAGTCATAGAAATCAAAAAATTTAACAATTGTCTTTTTGGCATTATCAAGGGCTTCTTTTGAATCCAGATCTTTACCCATCCGAATATATTCGATCGGCGTAATAAATGGCTCTTCCATGCTAAATCCATGCTTGACGCATCCCATATGGGCGCACTTCGCATGGAGTGGATGTTCTTGTTCATAGTATGTCCCCGTATCAGTAATATACGCCTCACGCACCTTGCAGTTATTACACCCTTCAATTTTGATAAAATAGGGTATTTCTTTCTTAGTGCTAACCATTTGATCTCCTAGCTATAGTGAAAAGGGACCACCCGCCCCTTCTATCTTTTCTCCATGCTCTACGCTTGCTGAATCCCACATCTCACATCTTCCCTTTTCCCCATTCCTCCCTCAATCAGCAATCTACAATCTAAAATCTTCCTCTACCGCTTACAACAAATGACAGCGGAGCGTCTTGACCTGATGACGGCGCAGCCATATGACGCGAAGCGCTGCTGCCTGCCGAATGATGCTCCATGCTCCATGTTTCTTCATATTTCTGGGCAGCATTCTTCTAAGTGTTTTTCCAATCCTTTTGAATAGTCTTCGAGCTTGGCTTTGGCCTTTTCCAGTTCTTCGATCATTTGGGAACGTTCAAATTCTCTGGCCTCAACTTTGACCAGCATCATCCCGAATGATTCGGCCAATTCCACCAGCAAACTTGGATATCTGCCCGTCTTTGCAAGTTCAAACAATCTATCAGCATCTGATTGTTCATATTGACCAGCCGCAATCTTCTTACATATAGAATTGAGCATCTCGAATAAGTCAAGATAATAACGTTCAAGCTGCATTTTCTTCTCCCTTCATATCAAGGAGTCTGATGAAAGAACGACAAAAAAGAGTCTGTCCCATCTTCGACAACTTTTCTAATCCTGTCAACCATCTAACTTGTTCCGACCATGGGTCATGGTACGCCCGGTCGCGCTGTTTCCATCTCCAGATAAACAATTTCTCTGTTCCCGTGTGAAAACTAGCCTCCTGAGCTGTATCGAGTTATATATAACTATTGTCTCAAATTGTCCGCCAAACAACCCTAATGCCTTCAAGCCTTCACAGGGGATGCAGAGCGAGAGTTTTGCTGAGGAGCCTCGAGGGACGGGAGTTGAGATGAAGAAAACACTGATTGGTGCAATGGCCTGCCTCATTCTTGTCGCTAGTACGGCCTGGAGCAAAGATGCCATGTATTACTACGATCTGGGGGTTCGAAGCACCGTGACCTACGAGAAGATTCATTACTTCACCAAGGCCTTGGAGTTGAATCCGAGACTCTACTCTGCCTATGAGAGGCGTGGGAGGTGCTATTATTACCGGGAGAAATACTCGAAGATGATTGAGGATTTCCGCAAGGTCACCGAGATGAATCCCCACGACTCAGAGGCTTTTAGAATGCTTGGCTTAGCGTATTTAGAAGAAGGGCACTACGATAAGGCGATTGCTCACTTGACCCGGGCCGTCGAACTGGATCCCAGAGCGGCCAGCACCTACAGCCATCGGGCAGAGGCCTATCTGTTGAAAGGAAAGGCCAAAGAGGCGATCAGGGACGCGAGCAAGGCCATTGGTCTCCATGGCAGTGAGCCAATCATCGGCAGGGCCTACACAGTTCGGTCGAAGGCATACAAACAGTTGGGCCAAAACAAATTAGCTGAGGCAGATTATAACAAAGCTTACACCATGGATCCCGAAAACTACGATTACAGGTTCTTCACGGTTACGGATGCTCTGGCATCTTATGCAAGCGATTCCGGTTACCTCAACTCAAAAAGTACCCGCCGAGTAGGACTTGTCGCAATTATTGTGCTTTTGTTCGTAGTAATCTTTAAGGTGATTTTGCCCGCCCCGGACAAGCGCGACATGGACTGAAAATAAAAAACTGCCCATAGTAAGAAATGTCAGCACAGCGTCCCATTCCCGCTTTTCTCGCCTTTCTCGCCTGCTCACGCAGTGAGCCCCTAGCTTTTTCGCTATGCGCCATGCGCTCTGCGCTATGCGATAACCTCTTGGCCTGAGCACACGCCCCACATTCAGATTTACCGGTTATGCTGATACGTTCCCACCATTTCTGCTTTAGCAAGTATGTGTGCCTGTATAGCCTTCTCCAGATCCTTTTTTGTCGGCTTGCCTAAGTCCGGAAGGACGGCGTCTAAAGCGTACAATTTGTGAAAATAGCGATGGCGACCAATGGGTGGGCAGGGTCCGCCATAGCCAGTGCGTTTCCAATCGTTTAGCCCTTCTTTGGTGCCCTTCGGAAGATCTTGGGGCTTCACAGCTTCGGGCAAGCCGGTGGCACCGGGAGGAATGTTGTAAAGCACCCAATGGACCCAGGTCATCTTAGGCGCGGCGGGGTCAGGAGCATCGGGATCGTCTACGATCAGTGCGATACTCTTGGTTCCCTCAGGCAGCCCGGACCACTCTAATGCTGGTGAGATATCCTCACCGTCACAGGTGTATTTGGCTGGGATTTCTTTGTTGGGTGAAAATGCGGGAGAGGTAATCTCCAAGCTCATTGCGATAGCTCCTTTTTTGGTGTTTGCGTAAGCCTCATTTCCCTCCGATCTATACAGGGGAGGATTGATTCCTGCAACAGATGCTACGATTCCCATAACCAAAAGAGTCGTACCAATGCACAATACACCTCGCATAGTGAATATCCTCCTCTCGATTTGGAAAGAAGTGACAACTCGTTCTCAACTTGTTGTCAATCAGTTTAGAAATAGTGGCCCCTATTACTGTGTGCCAATGAAGAACGAACGAAAGCGGCTTTCATCCCAGGCCAGGGCCTCGTCAATCGAAGAGAGAAGCCGGTCTTTATCATCTGGCATTTTGCCTTCCAGGTTGAGGTAATTAGTGTAGTGGTCGCTGTACAGAGTAGTGGGACAGTTGAGATTATCTAGAAGTAGTCTGGTTTCAAGGAGGACCTCGTGGGGAGAGAGCATCTGAAAACGTCCCTTACGCATCTGGTGAAGGAGAAGCGTGTTGATTTTAGGGACAAACGTACGGAGCCGGACAAAGTCCGGTGCGATAGCGTTTAGCACACTGGCGGTTTCGAGGGCGTGTTCCTCACTTCGGTCTTTACCGCCAATACCAAGTATTACGTACTCGCTCAGTTCGATACCTGCCTCCTTGATCCAAAGCCCAGCCTGAATCTGTTCGCTCGCGGTTGTCCCCTTTTTTATAGCTTTCAAAATGTGATCATCACCGGTTTCCAGGCCCACATGGATCCTTGACAGGCCAGCCTCAGCAAGTTTCTGCAACTCCTCTGGGCCTTTGCGGTAAATGTACCGGGAAGAACCGTACACGGTGATGCGTTCAAGCTGAGGAAAAAGATTACGAGCATATCGGCACACCTCCGCTAGCTCCGCAGTGGGCATTGCAATTGTATTCCCTGCTGGGAAGAAAAGGGTTTGTACCCTCCCACCCCGTACGCGACGGGCTGTTTTCAGGTCTTCCTTGATTTCTTCTACGGGGCGAACTGAATACGGTGGACCTTTTTTGTAGACCATACAAAAGGTGCACTTGTTGTGCGGACAACCGATGGTTGCCTGAATAAGCAGGCTGTCGGCCTCGCTAGGAGGACGGTAGATAGGACCTACATACTGCACGCGGAACTCCTAATGAAAGTCCTCATATCATAAAAGTTAGCATACTACGCTGGCTGAGGAAAGAGAAGGGGTCGAAGGATGGGTTATGCCCAGGGCCCAGTGCCGTAGGCCTTGCGCCGTAGGTCTTGTGCCTATTGCAGGAACTTGTAATGTTGTGGACTTCCCTCTTTTGCTGGTGAGCGGTATAAACAGAGAATCCAGGAGTCAGGAGACAGGAGTCAGTAGGTAGGTTTCAGGTGTCAGGTGTCGGGTGTCAGTAGTAAGCAGCCTTTTGTTTTTTGACTCCATGCCCCATGCCCCATGTCCCATGCTTTTTCTCAATCCGCAATCTCAAATCTCAAATCTAAAATCTTCCTCTACCTCTTACAACAAATGACAGCGGAGCGTAGTGACCCAATGACGCCGCAGGCATATGACCAATGACCTGCCCTTTGTCTTTCTCTCCTTTTCTCGCCTGCTCACGCAGTGAGCTCCATTGCTTTTTCGCTCTGCGCTCTGCGATAACCTCTTGACCTGACCACTCGCCCTTAATCCAGCAAGATGGTCGACTTCCCAGGATGATCGAGAGCTAGTAAAAGCAAAAGATATCTTTTTAACAATGTAGTGATGAGAAATTCGTCTTTAACGCGTTGATGGCCGTTTTGACCAAGTCTTTTGGCCAGTTCCGCTTGCTGCAACAATGTGCGAATTTGCAGGCTCGCACCCTCCACCGAATGGACCAGCATGCCTGTATAGCCATGGATGATCTGGGCGGGAATTCCCCCCACCGCCCCCCCGATTACCGGGCGATATTTCCATAGCGCTTCAGACACCGTTAGAGCGAATCCTTCCCGGATGGATTTTTGTAAAACGATGTCTGAGGCACGTTGAAAGGCATTGATCTCGGTGGGGATGGAGTGAGTGAGAAAGATGATCTTAATATCAGGATCGTCTCCTGCTGCCTCGTTTACCTGGGCAAGAATTTTTTCGGCTTCAGGATCGTCCGCCGCCTTGTCGCCGACCATCAAAAGACGGCAGTCCACATGTCTCCGCGCCATTTTGAAGGCCTGAATTACGCCTACGGGGTCTTTCCACGGATCGTAGCGTGAAATCTGGGTGACAATGGGCTTATCTCGTGGAATTTCATACTTTTCCATTACACTGGTGACATAATCATCATCCAGTTCTCTATTTTTGTCTGCCAGCGGATCAATTGCTGGGTAGAAACGATATTGGGGAATCTTCAACTGCGGGGAAAAGAGCGGGGAGGAAAATATAGCTGCATCATAGAGTTCAACGTAAGATCTGAGGAAATCCCACACTTGCTGATTCGGGTGGGACATGTCGATGTGGCAGCGCCATACCCATTTGTTTTTTCTTTTTTTCTGCCAGTGTATTAAGGCGGCTGGCTGCGGGTCATGGATAACAATGAGATCTTCATCAAAGCTCATTTCTTGGTAGTTCATCTCGTTGTAGGCCAAGTAAGTCTTAAATACCTGTTGCTCAAAGTGTTCTTCTTTGCCTTGCAAGGCATTGTGGAAGGCTTTGGTGATGTCAAAGAAATCGGCGCCACCCTTGATCACTTCCCATCCCGTCTCTATTCCGAGTTCGTTGAGCAATGGCACCACTCGGTGCAGCATTTCAGCTACTCCACCGCCCACTGCGGTGGAATTAACCATCTTGATGGAACGGTTTCCCACGTGCGAAGCAAGCGTATAAAGCTCACCAACAACATCTCTCCCTACCACGTCTTTATAGTCAGACAACTTGGGTATACTCATGGTTGGCCTTTTGGAACGATCAAATCAACCGAGGTCTTTGCTCTCGTGCTGTCGTCAAATTCTTCCTTTTTACAAATTATGAGCAACAGCCTGTCACAAGTACTCGTCAATTATCTCTCCGATTCTCACTCGCAATTCCACAAGAGTATGAATATTCATATCAATTTTTCTGATTCTGTCTGCCAGTTCCTTATAGTCTGGGTTTTCTTGCATCCAATTGGAAAAGTCATCCGTTTCGAGTTGAGTTTCAAGTCTGCTCTCAATAAAATGATAATATAGAGAATCTATACTGATGCTATCCAGCAGCTGTCGAAAAGATGAAAGATTGTAGGCGAACTTGTCGGTGAGATAGACGAATCTTACCAAGCTGTAGAGATAAAATGGTGCGGTTGCCTCCCTCTCATATAATGAAGGATTCTCACGTCTATAGCTCTCTAAAAGCTCAACGATGCGTGACCGCAAGCTTTCGATAGTATTGTATTCAGCCAGGTCGATAGCCAACAATTTTTCCGCCAAGGCCTCCTCACTCAAATGTCTCATAATCCAGACAGCAAAGTCATTGGTATAAGGTGTTTGGGCTTCTCGCAGTTTTCGAAATGCAGAAAATGTGTGGAAGAAAATAGAGGAGCTCGAACAGGTCTTGACCAGCTCGAGTAGCTCATCAAGATTGTGAGCTTTGCGACCGGTCAGTTTTTCCAGAGATGCACTCGAATAAAATTGGAAAACTCGCACCGCAGTCTCAACCTCCGTCTATAGCTTCCTCAAGAAGGGATAAATCACAGCCTTTGCTGTTTTTGCCTCAAAAAAACGTTATTGACCACATGTAGCACTTATATTTAACAACTTCTCTTATCCTGTCAACCAGTTAACTTGGCAGACCACGGGCCAGGACGCTCTGCGCTCTTCTCTATGCGATGATCGCTTGGTCCGACCACCGACCCCACATTTGCAGCTTGCCTGAATCTCCTATTTACGAGTACTATCCTCGCAAGGTAATGGACAAGATCGAGGGCCTCTCTTTGGATCATACTTGATCATGAGAAGACGAATAACGATTACTGCTCTTAGGAACGCTCTTACGTTAGCAGTGCTCTGCATCCTCTTGGCAAGCACCTACGGGTGTTCTGCGTGTGTTCTGGGTTCCGCGGTCACAGTAGGGGCAGGTGCTGCGGAGGCTGGCGTCACTCGCTTCGAGCTGGGTAAAGTAACGAGGTTCGAGATTGCTCGGTACGAAGATGTCATCGAGGCGAGTCGTCTCACTGCAGAAGACCTTTCACTAGATCTCAAAGAGGAAACGATTGAAACAAATCGAGCATCATTTAGGTATCACGATGACAAAAACCAGAAAATTGATCTCCTCATTGAACGTCGCACCGAGACGATTACCTATATTGAAGTCGACGTTGGCATATTCGGTCCCAAAGGATTGGGCCTTCTCGTGCTTAATCAGATTCTTGTTGAACTGACTGGACATGGAGCCTAACTTGCGGGATCAAAGCGTAAATCGCATAGCGCATAGGGTAAAAAATCTGATATGCTTGATTTTAACGATTTCAACAACTTGAACGGTCTCAACGATTTATCGCTTACCGTTCACCGTTTGCCATTTACGATTTGACCAATTCCCTAATTCTCTAATTTTCTAATTCTCCAAATTTCTAATTAACCTATCCTGTCTGCTGCAAGCTGCCCGCGGTCAGCTTTCTTTCTCTCTGCTCTATGCCCATCACCTACTACAATAAATGACAGCGGAGCGTAGTGACCAAATGACGGCGAAGCCATATGACCAATGACCTGCCATTTCTCATTCTCCTCTTTACTTGTTTGTCTCGCTTGTCTCGCCTTTCTCGCTTTTTACACTGCTTACCGCTCACCGCTTACGGCTTACTGAATTGATTGCTTGGTCCGACCACCGACTCGGTGTAAATCTTGCAACATTTTTTAATTGCAGGAGCTTTGGATGTGCTATTGTTGGGTCTCGCAGAAAAAATTCTGTCTAATACGCAATTTTAACAAGAGAGATGACAATGAAAAAGTGTCCCTTCTGCGCTGAGGAAATTCAGGACGAGGCTATAAAGTGTAAACACTGCGGTGAGTTTCTGGATGGCTCCCACCACTCACGCTCTGCAGAGGAGAAGCTTCCGTGGTATTTCCGAAAATCTTTTATTGTCATCGCAGTCTGTTTTGTGGGGCCTCTGGCGTTACCGCTGATTTGGTGGCGTCCAGACACTACGCGGGCATGGAAGATCGGACTCACCATAGGAATCCTTGTTCTCACTTTGATCCTGTACCTGGCCATGAAGGAAATCAATTCATACTTTCAAGGAATATTACAGGCTTATTGAAGGAATGTGAAATGATTGCGACGTCGCTGACGTCGTGGTAGGACCGAACTATCATTCGGTTTAGCCGGTTAGCCGGGGTTGAGCCAGTTTTGCCCGCCTCACATCCCATATCCGCATTCCTAAGCCCTCAATCCCAATGCCTAGGGTATCAGTGTTCAGATTTCAGTTTTTTGTTTTTCTTCCCTGACACCTGACACCCGACACCTGAAACCTTTAATTCCACAATCCGCAATCGAAAATCTTCCCTCTGCCTCCGAGTCCCCGCGTCGTCCCTCTGTGCCTAGTTCTTAGTTCCTAGTTGTCCTCTGTCCTCTGTCGTCTTTCTCCATGCTCCATGCTCCATGCCCTATGCTAGCGCAGCTTGCCCCGACCCCATTTTCCCAAAACAGCCTTTCAGATCTTACACGAGGTCAGATAGCCCAAGCCGCTCAAGTGTCTCAGTTTTTTGCAAGCCTGACTCAGGGTCCCAGCCTCGCAGTTCATAAAATTCCTGCCGCATCTCTTCGAATACTTCCCTGTCCAACGTTTGGCCCTTTCGACTGATTACCTCTTCACCAGGCCCTGGTACGATCACCTCGGGGTTCATGAACACGGTTTCAACCGGATCAACAAAATTGAATTCTTCCGGGATATCATCTACTTTGGGTCGCCGTCCTTCCCGTAAGAGAATGCTCCG
>JAJDNL010000211.1 GCA_022340745.1 Deltaproteobacteria bacterium | reverse complement strand
TGGAGCTTCAAGCCCTGGAAGATGCCATTCAAGCCTTGTAGTCAGCCAGGTAGGTTAGAAAACCCCATTACAACACAAGGTGGTAAAAATATGCCATCATGGTAAGGTAAGCGCGACCCCACTTCCATGCCCCCCATATCCTGACGTGTAGTTTTTCTCAGTTTTCGGAGGACTGTTATGGCAGTAAGCTTGGCGTTGATCGTGATCTGTGGTCTGGCAGCGGATATCCTCTTTCGCAAGTTCAAGCTCCCTGGCCTGGTTGGCATGCTTATCGTCGGGGTTCTGGTGGGGCCTTATGTCGTAGGCCTGATGCGACCGGAGATGATGCAGGTCTCAGCTGATTTTCGCAAGATTGCCCTCATCGTGATCCTTTTGCGGGCAGGATTTGAGCTGCGGCGAGACACCCTGCATAGGGTAGGCAAAACAGCACTTATCATGTCGGGCTTACCGGCCATTTTTGAGATTGCCGCGGTAACGGCGGTGGCGCCGTACTTTTTGAAGCTCACTGTGCTGGAGGCCGCCATTCTGGGCACCATTTTGGGTGCAGTCTCCCCGGCCGTGGTGGTGCCGTTGATGATCGACTTCATGGAACGGGGGAAAGGAGCCAAAAAGGGAATCCCCACCATGATTTTGGCGGCGTCTTCTGTGGACGATGTCTTCGTAATCGTCATCTTTACCATCTTCCTGGGTATGTATGGTGGGCATAAGGTGAACATCGCCTGGCAACTGGCAGGAATACCCATTTCTATTGTCCTGGGAATCGTCGTAGGTTTAATTCCGGGATACCTGCTTTACAAGCTCTTTCTGAAGTACGACTGGCAGCCACCCCGGCGCACCCTTCTGGTCATGGGGACATCCATAGGTTTGATGTGGCTGGAGGAAGTGGCCCACGGAGTGGTTCCCATTGCCGCCCTGCTGGGGGTGATGGCCATCGGCTTCATCATCCTGGAGAAGGAAGAAGCCATTGCTCACCTTATCTCCCAGAAATTAAAGAAGCTCTGGGTCTTTGCTGAATTGCTGCTCTTTGTATTAGTGGGGGCCCAGGTCAATGTGTCCGTGGCCTGGAAGGCGGGGGCCGCGGGCTTGGCCGTCATCTTCATCGGCCTGGTGTTCAGATCCATAGGTACCTACATTTCGGTGCTGGGCACTGACTACGATTGGAAGGAGCGGCTCTTTTGTGTGGTTGCATATGTGCCCAAAGCCACGGTGCAGGCGGCTATCGGCGCTGTGCCTCTGGAGGCCGGGGTGGCGGGGGGCGAAATAATTCTGGCGGTGGCCGTGCTCAGCATCCTGGTGACCGCCCCCCTGGGTGCCATTGGTATCATGCTCATGGGAGAACCCATCCTGAAAGAGGAGAAGCTGACAAGCTATCGCTTCAAGGCACTGCGCGAAAAGTTGCAGCTTCCCAGGGTTGGCGAAAAAATCAGGAGCAAGAAGCACGGTACCATCTGGAAGATTATAGAGGAGAAAGAGGTCTGGATAGATGGGTCCGAGGCGGAAGGATTCGAACCCGGCCCCATGCCGGCCATCTACATACGATACTGGAAGCCTGAAAGTTCCTCGGTGCCCGGGAAGGGCAGGACCATGGAATACAGATACAGTTTCATCGATAGTTCGTTTCATGCCAACTGGGAGATATTGTACGATTAAAAGGCCAGGAGCCAGAATTAAGGTTTCAGGTGTCAGGTTTCAGGTGTCAGTGAAAAGGGTAAGCAGTAAGCGGGAAGAGGTATTCCACGTCTCACATCCCACATCCCACATCAACAATCTGCAATTTGCAATCTGCAATCTAAAATTCTGTTTTTGCCTCTGCTCTATGCCCAATCATCCTCGTCTTCGTATCGTCTCTTCTTGATAATCACCCTGACAAACCCGGCGACAGTTATCAACGCTGCAAGAAAAAATAGGATTCCATAAAGATTGCTCGCCAGGTAGGCGAACCAGGTAGTTCTTTTCTTGAGATGGGTTTGCCACCTTCTCTGGAGTTCATCCGGAGGAATGGAGAGACTCTTCAGAATCGCCACATCCACTTCATCACCTTCCTCCATATTTTTGAGCAGGTCAAGGAGTCCCTTCCTGCCAAATTCTTTGGTGATAAACTCCACCACGCTTTTGCTCTCCTCATAAGCGAGCAGCAGAGACTTCTCGTCTCGAGGAAAACGCTTATCGAGTCTCCTGAGACTCAACAGCCTGTTTGATAAAACAGCGCCATCGAGAATGGCTCCTTTGCTGCTCATTATTATTTCTGCTAAGCCATCACTGGCCCACTGGGAGACCCCCTCATCAAGCCATCTTGGCAAGATAACTTTTCTTATTTTGTGGTGCAGGAGCAAATGACATAATTCGTGCTTTATGATTGGCCCAAGGCTAAAGGGCTTCGTATTCATCTTCGAATAGTCAATCACTATCAGATTTTTCTGGGGGAGAGCGTAGGCAACAATGAGACTGTTGCCGGTCATTTCCTGAAATTTTCCTGAATCATTGACAAGTACTATTGTTGGTTTGAATTCTATTGTCCACTCAAGAGTGTTTTCCAGTTGAGTCTTTAATGGGGGGTAAATATGGACGATTTCTTTTGCAGCAATTCTCAGTGGTTTTTCAAACAGAACACTCAGTTGATCCGTTTGAATTATTTCTCTGTTCTCGGGGTGAAGCGTCGGCAAGGGAGTGATCAAGAGAAAAAATACTAGGAGCAACACCTTTTTGGTCATCCTCTTTTCCTCAGTGGAAGCTTGCAAGTAAAGAATCCTGACCCAGAGGCCCGGCTTCCGACTGCCCAAAAGGAGCGGTTCAAGGCTCAAGGCATAGGGCAGAGGGAAGAACAGAATTTTAGATTGCAGATTGCAGATTGTTGATGTGGGATGTGGGATGTGAGACGTGGAATACCGCTTACCGCTTACTGCTTACCCTTTTCCCTGACACCTGAAACCTGACACCTGAAACCTGACACCTGAAACCTTTCATTATTATGAGGACACAGGAGTCCCCAAAATATCACCAAATAGCAACCTTTCAAAGATATTTGGTCAAAATGCCAGAATGCTTTGTCAATTGAATGGTTGTTAGGTGCTTTTAGCAACACATTAGGAGGGAGGCTTCTGAACCCTTTCTGCACTTTGCGGCTTAACCCGGATATTCCACGAATCACTTGCTGCGACCACGGATATGGCCGTGCTTCCTAGCGTCCTCGGGTATTGGCCCCTGCGACGTACCGTTCAGGTACGCCTCGGACCCAATCCCGCGGTACCGCGGGACGGTTGCCAGGTGGCACACCCATCCTCTTCGCGCTCGCTGCGCTCCGCTCAGTCCCGCAAGCGGGTTCCCAGTTTCGTGCTCTCGCGACAGTGATTGAAGCTCCCTGCAGTCCCGCTTTAGCGGGACAGGGAATCTTCGA
Organism: Deltaproteobacteria bacterium; assembly: GCA_022340745.1. Lineage (GTDB taxonomy): Bacteria > Desulfobacterota > Syntrophobacteria > BM002 > BM002 > BM002. The sequence continues at coordinate 38,100 of JAJDNL010000211.1, read as the reverse complement.
AATGTAAGGAAGTTATTCCATTTCATTGTAGTTCGCTCGCTACCCCCGCAGCAAGACTTGTCGACGAGCTCAAGTCGTGTCGCTCAAGTCGTGTCGCTGCGGGGAATGCGCTCGCTGAAGCATTTTCATGAAATATCCGGGTTAGCACAAAGATGTCTGCCATCCTAAAATTTACGTATGGCTTGAATTTTGCAAAGAAATCTCAGCCGGAAGTGGCGCCGACCTCGGATGCCTGTCCAAAGCAACAAAGGAGATTCTGAGAAGGAGGTCCCCATCATGTTCCGTCTCATCAGGATATGCCCAAGATGCAGAGCCAAGATTATGCTCAGGGTGAGGGTAGGAAAACGCGTGATGTGCCCCGAGTGCAAGGATATGTTCGTCGTGGCCGAGGCAGCCTAGGAAAGGTCAGCAAGAAACAGCAGATAAGCTGAGAGGTTGCCTCGATTCAATGAACCAGAGGAGAATGAAGGATAGGACCAGCTATGACACTTACCAAAGCCGACATCGCAAATGTCATTAGCAGCCAGGTAGGGTACACCAGGAAGCATTCGCTCAAGGTAGTCGACTCCCTGTTCGAATTGATCAAAGATTCACTGGAAAATGGAGAGGATGTCCTCATAAGTGGTTTCGGAAAATTTTCGGTGAAAGAAAAAAGGGAGAGAAGGGGAAGAAACCCCCAGACTGGAGAGCCGATCATTCTGTCACCCAGAAAAATCGTGACCTTCAAGTACTCTGGGAAGCTACGGCATTTTGTGAATGGGGATAGTTAGCCCGGCGCTCCATTGGACTGCCCCACCACTATCCTGGAACGCATGCGTGCTCATCTTCTCCATTGAAGCACACTTGTTCTATCTGAAGAGGTCATCCTGCATTTCTATCCTGCGTTGTTCCAGGGCATGTTTCAGGAACATCCTTTCTGCCTTTTTGTAATCTTCTCCAGAGTAATGGTTCTGGTTTTCCGGGATTCTGAACATGGTTCTGTACTTCTTCAGTAACAAATGAATCCCGGATTTCTTTTTGCTTTTCTTCATCGCCAATTTCACCTTGTTTTGGGTTTTGGCCCTTCTGAGCATTACAGTCAGATTGAGTGCCCTGCTGGAGACTTTCTGCGATCCAGCCCACTTCTTCGCTCTATTCCACTTCGTCTTTCTGGGCCACTGTAGTGGGGATCATCAAACTTTCGTCGGTCCTGACAGGAGCGTCGCTCTCCATCCCTGCGTCGCTCTTCCCGGGATGTGCTCATGAAAATCTCCAGTGTTCCTCTCTCACCCCACCAGCTTCAATGGCTCTCATTTATCCCCACAAATTTCCCCGCTGAGCTCTCAGTGTAGGGGGGGGAAAGTCGAGAGTTTAGCCGGTACGTATTGATCGCTTACGCCACTTATTAACATTTTTATTAACACAAATCATACCAACTCACATTAGTTCCATTTTTACTATTATTTACAGAAAGTTATACAGTAAACTACCTAAAAATTTTGAGACATTCTTGGGTAATGTACGTTCATAAAGTGGAAAAAAAGTACCACCTTTTACTAGATTATTGGTGTCGAGGAACCAGGGAGAATTTGCGACTTTTTGTTTCAATTTCAACCACCTGGCATGTATCTTGCTTCATATATCACTCTAAAGGGTTGAAAATACAAGACATAACAAATTTTTTTATCCGATCCCCTGCGACAGCCTCACCCTGCTCCACTCAGAGTTGAGTGCTCAGGAAAGAGGGAAGAGAAGATGATAGGCGAAGATAGGCGAATATATCCCAGAGCTGAGGTTAGGTGGCCGGTTTCCGCAATGACTGCTGAGGGCTCTCTACAAGGGGAAACCATGAATCTCAGCATGATGGGGGCGTTTATCTGTTGCTCTCGACCTTTGGGCCTGAACGAGACCGTGGCACTGACCATCAACATCCCCGACTCGGATCACTCGTTGACAGTGAGGGCGCAAGTGGTGTGGTCAAATGCGTGCGTCAGTAATGACGACAAAAGCCCCAATGGGATGGGGGTCAGGTTCATATGGCACTGGCCCGCAGCATCTCTGCTTCCCCGCTCACCATCACAGAAAGAGCACGGACGCAACTGAGGGAGAAGACAGCTTTTGAGGAAGGACAGCTGCATGACCCTAACCAAAGCAGACATTTCTGAAGTGATCCACAATCGGGTGGGCCGTACCAAGAAACAATCCGCTGAGCTGGTGGACTGCCTTTTCGAAATCATCAAAGGAACTCTGGGAGACGGGAAGGATGTCCTCATCAGCGGGTTTGGAAAATTCTCCGTCCGCGAGAGAAAAGAGAGAAAGGGCAGGAATCCTCTTACCGGCAAGCCATTGGTGCTGCCGGCGAAGAAGGTGGTAACGTTTAAGTGTTCCGGAAAACTGAGGAATACGATTAACGGTAATAGATAGATAGCATCCAGGGCTACATCACAGACCCAGGCCAAAGAGAGTTTCTTTGCAATGGTTCTAGGAATCAAAAGTCGCGGGCAGCCCAGAGCCAAGGTCAAATGGCCCGTACATATACAAACTAACCGTGGTGCCATCTGCGGGGTAACCACGAACATTAGCACCAGTGGTGCCCATATTTCTTGCCAAGAATCGTCACAGGTGGAAGGTAAATTGCGGGTGAGAATTGATGTTCCCCACCGCAGATCGCTCAATATTGTTGCCAGGGTCGTCTGGCATGCAGTCACCACCCCCAGTGAATCTACTTCAGGTTTCGGTATTGGAGTAAAGTTTGCCCATATCTCCGCGGATGATCGCCAGCTTCTTCAGAGCTTGCTCGCCAAACATCTTGAACGAAAATAGCACTCTATATTTCTGCTCCCTTGGCACTATGTTTGCATTAAATGTCAGTAAGGTGAGCGTGTGACTCACCAATACCATTTCCCTCTTTTAGTCCCCCATCGGCTTGGAAAAGTCGGTGGGGGCTTTTTTGTCTTCACCTTTCCCCTTGCACGTGCTTTATGCTTGCTGTAACCTACCGTCACAAGAGGTAATTCAAGCTCACGTCGTTTGTGAGGCCAACCCGCGCAAAGACATATAAATATCGAAACTGGGGACCCGCCCGTAGGGTGGGGAGTCCGAAGGACAATACCGAACAAGAAATCTCGAACCGCAGAAATCAAAATACTTCGACATTGAAGATCCCCACAGTCCGCCTACAGCGGACAGTCCGCCTTCGGCGGATTCGAAATGTAAGGAAGTGATTCCATTTTATTGTAGTTCGCTCGCCACCTCGCAGCTTGCAGCGAGGTTATCGCTCGCTGGAGCATATTCGAGGTTTCTTGTTCGAAATTCTGCGGTTCCCATTGATCAATGAACGTCCCAAACATCTGTGTCTTAATGTCTTGTGGACGGTTGCAAGGGAGCTTGTGGAGAGGACTGTAAGGACATGAAGGAGTAAAATGAAATGAAAAAAGTTTTGCTAGTACTGTTGTTCGTGATGATTCTTCCTTGTAGTACCCTTTCTGCACTCCAGGAAAACGACCAGAGATTAAGAGCAACTACTGCGGCCTTGGTGGTTCAAGCACTACAGTTGGGTGAGAAAGCACAACAGTTATTTAGCATGAAGGACGAGTTGCTAAAAATAGTGCAAGAGAGGAAGGGGAAAATCACTTCACAGGAGGATTTTATAGTTGATGCAGTGACTGAGTTAAAATACGTTGCAACTGTTGCTTACTTTGAAGGCAATTTACTAGGAGCAGTGCTGGCATTAAAGGAAAGATTTAAATTGCAGTTTATAGATGACAGAATAATTGAGTTGCAAAATTCTTTGGACAGTACAATTGCAAGTTTGGGACCCATTCAAGTCGCCTATTCTGGAATAGAGAATGGAGCAGCTTTACAACGAATAGAGAGATCAATAAAAATAGTGCAGTCATTAACAGAGACGTACAGAAATAGTATTGAAATACTGTCGAGAATAAGGGAGAAGCAAGCAAAAGAAATCGAGAAAGCACAGCCATAGCATCATCTTGAGATGTCGGGTGTCAGGTTTCAGGTGTCAGCAAAACACAAAAGCTGAAACCTGAACACTGAAAACTGAAACCTCAGCTCTGGGGACCTTGACTATTGGAAGTCTTGTCATACAATTGAAAGATCTGATGGCAGTCAGTCAGGAGATTGAGCTCAGCCCTGGTTGGGAGTAAGTGACAGTTAATCTGTGAGAAGAGGCGTGGTGATGGCGAAGATGAATAAAATGGCACTGGGATTGATAACCGAGCTTGGGTCTATTCGAGATGAACTAGGCGCGGCGATCACCAAGTTAGAAGGTGAGGGGAAAGCTGACGTTGTCCGTGCACACGGCCGCCTTGCGGACTTAACTGCAAACGTTACTCTTCTGGTCGGTCAATTCAACCTGAGGAATCTCGTCAAATTTCTCAAAAGGAAGCTTCAATGACAAGCTCTACCTATAGAAGGGATTATTTTACCGGGGATAAGAAATGCATATTTTGTGGTGCAGGTGCGAACAATGTGCACCTTTTGAATACGAAGGGAGAGCTCAAAGGGGGAGTAGAGGGTTTTTATTATCAATGTGGTGAATGCAAACAGTATTTTGTAGAGTGCTGGATCAACGGAGAATTGAAAACGGTCCTTGCCTCCTGACGGGGGCCTCAGTGCGGTTCAGGTGAACCAGCGAAAGAGACGACTGAGGCAGGGGAATGATTCAGCAGCGAAAACCTATTCCTTTAAGGCCAGGTCAGATCGCATAGAGCATAGCGCATGGCGCATAGCGAAAAAAAAGAGTGAGCGGTAAGTGGTGAACGGCGCAAGGCGTAAGGAGAAGAGAAGTGTGCTTGTTGTTTTTGCCTTGTGCCCTGTGCCTTTGGCCTTGAGCCTTCCCCTACTTGGCATTATATTTGCGATAGTAATTCTCGTAAGAATAACAGGAATTGCGAGGAAGAGACCTCTACCAGAAGCTCCATTTTCAGCCAGGGTGCTACCGAGATGTTGCGTTTTCCCAATCTACTGATACTGCCTGACAAGGTCTACAGCCTGAGCATTGAAGAAGTAAACAGCAAACGTGCCTCTGACCGCTTCCTCATCGACCATAGGGTGAGGGGTGTTAATTTCTCAGACCCTTTTGATGCCTGGATGACCTCTCTTGCTGTGAGTAAGGAATTTCTTGAAGATTATGGTTTGTATAAACTTAAGATGCCCCTCGAGTGGCTTCTCATTCGGTTCTTGCGCCATCATGCTGAAACCGACTCCCTCAGCCTTCTCTCCTCTGACGATGGCCGGGTGCTCACCTCGTCAAATTTCAGCGAGTACGTGGGGCGTGAGTTTACCAGTACGGAAGCTGAGGAGATACTCCGGACTCTCATACAATCTTTGGCCGGGGCTCATCCAGGAGGGGCATTCGAATTTAGAGACCTCTTTGTATCAACCGATTTTACCCTGAAGACATTAGCATCTAGTCTAAGGGCACTTATATCGGAAGGTCACATTAAAGAATTGGGCCAATATGTTTACATGGTCAAGTGAACGGGATCAAGTCTGCGTTCGGTGCTGGTCATTCCCTTCGTGAGCCTCCCCCTGTCACTCTTTGTTCGATAAGCCGGCTGCGGCAATTACCCGCCCACCGTGTTCGCCTGTTGGTTGATGCGATTTTCTGCGAAATTCAAAGAAAATAGCAGAAAAGCTCGGTAGTGTCGCCAAAATCACATTGTAAGTAACGTATTTATCACAAGGATATTCCTCAGTTTATTATAAAAGCTGAAATTGTATATTGATTTTCATGTGTTGCAGAGTTGGCATCAAGGTTTTCCTGTCCTGCCGTTTAGTTAGTCCATGTGTATAACTCCAGAAGGCAACCTCTATTTTTCAGGGCTAACCACGTTTGACGGACTCTCTTTCGATGAGTAAGTGTTACAGTGAGGGGCATGAGTTTACCCTAAGGCTACCGAAAAGGGAGTTTCAGCGTGACGATCTGTGAGCTTTGCGAACAGGAGAAGGAGAGGGCATACTCATGCATGAAAAGAGTGGAGGGGCAGATTCCCCTTGGTGAGGAGACCCAGCTCAATCTCGTTCCCCACCATTGCCCAGAGTGTCTGGTTGGTATGGGTGGATTTCATCACCTTGGCTGCAGTATTGAGCAATGCCCTCAATGCCTCGGCCAGCTCTTGTTCTGCCTATGCGAGGGTGGAGAGGAATATCGTAAATTGACTGCTCATGTGTGGTGGACGAGAATACGCAGAACAATGCATGAGTCAGTTATTGGTACGAGCTAGCCCGGATAATTCATGAATTGACTACTCCGACTGTGGATATGAATGCCCTTCCGGGCGTCCTCGGGCCTCGAACCCTGCGACGTACTGTTCAAGTACGGAATTCAAGCCCCTGCGGTTGCCCGGCGGCACGTTCATCCTCTTCGCGCTCGCTGTGCTCCGCTCAGTCCCGCAAGCGGGTTCCCAGTTTCACAATCTCGCAACACCAATTCATGAATTATCCGGGCTTAATCCATTCTGGCCTTGAGGATGACCACTAATCTCCTGACTTCTTCTTGAGGGCACGGGCAAATGGGGTATTGAAAGGTGTTGGCTTTTTGGTCCCTGGTTTCCTCTTCTCTTTGCCGTTGCTTCTTCGCAAAGACCTCTTCTCTTTCCTCTTGGGAGGCCGGTCAGGATTCTTTTTCATGGACAGAGAGATTCTGTTCCTGTCGAGATCAACATCCAGTATCGTGACCGTTACTTGTTGCTGAACTTTGACCACCTCGCGGGGGTCTTTAACGAAACGGTCCGCCAGTTGGCTCACATGAACCAAGCCATCCTGTTTGACACCTAGGTCCACGAAAGCTCCAAAGGCCGTGACGTTGGTGATGATCCCCGGTACCTTCATGCCAGGTCTCAAATCATCTATGGTCTGCACTTCTTCGGCAAAGGCAAAGACCTCAAACTTCTGACGCGGATCACGGCCAGGTTTGGCAAGCTCGGCGATAATGTCAGTGAGAGTAGGCATTCCCACCTTTTCCGTCACATAGTTTGAAAGGTCAATCTGTTGTCTTACCTCTTCCTTGCGCACCAGTTCCTCCACTGAGCAGCCTAGATCAGCGGCCATGGCCTTGACAATGGAGTAGGATTCAGGGTGAACAGCGCTGGCATCGAGGGGATTCTGGCCATCTCTGATGCGCAAGAATCCTGCTGCCTGCTGGAAGGCTCTGGGACCCAGCCGGTGTACTTTTTTTAGGTCCTCCCGGCACAGAAACGGGCCGTGCTCATTGCGGTGGTTGAAGATATTTTTCGCCAGCTGTGGTCCGAGCCCGGAAACGTACGTGAGTAACTGCTCACTTGCGGTATTGACTTCAACCCCGACTCCATTGACACAGCTGATCACTACGTCATCTAGGCTTTTTTTCAAGGCCTGCTGGTCCACGTCGTGTTGGTATTGTCCCACCCCTATTGATTTGGGATCAATTTTCACCAGTTCGGCGAGTGGATCCATGAGCCTCCTGCCAATGGAAACCGCGCCACGAACCGCCACATCGAGGTCTGGAAATTCTGCTCTGGCCGCTGCTGAAGCGGAATAAACGGAGGCGCCGCTCTCGTTGACCATCACTACCGGGATGTTGTCAGCAAGATCCAGACTCTTGAGCAGAGCCTCCATTTCACGCCCACCTGTACCGTTCCCAACGGCTATGGCTTCAACCTGGTAACGTTCACACAATTCAATGAGTGTAGCCAATGCCTCCTGTTTACTCTTCTCAGATGTGAAGGGATAGACAGTTTTGGTGTGCAGGAGTTTCCCCTGGCGATCCTGGCAAACCACTTTGCAACCTGTACGGTAACCCGGATCTATGGCCAGAACGTTTTTTTGGCCAAGAGGTGGAGCGAGCAGAAGTTGTCGAAGGTTATCGGCAAAGACATTGATCGCCTCAGCATCCGCCCGCTCTTTGGTGGCTAAGCGGATCTCCGTTTCCATAGACGGGGCGAGGAGCCGTTTGTAACTGTCGCGCACAGCCGCTTGGACCTGTTGAGCGGCAGCGCAATCGCCCCGAACAAACAGAGTTTCCAGAAGGGCCAAAGCTTCATCCTCAGGCGGATGTACACGAACAGTCAAAAAACTCTCTTTTTCTCCTCGACGCATGGCCAGAATTCTGTGGGACGGAGCCTTGGCCGCAACCTCTTGCCAATCAAAATAGTCCCTGTACTTTCTTCCTTCAGTCTCCTTACCCGAAACTACCTTAGCGTCAAAGAGTGCCTTGTGAGTGTAGAGTGCGCGCATTTTCGCTCTGGCCTCTTGATCTTCATTTACCCACTCCGCCACAATGTCTCGTGCGCCGGCAAGGGCGTCCTCAACCGCTTCCACTCCCTTTTCAGGGTCCAGAAAGGCTTCGGCCTCTTGGTGTGGATCTGTGGTCTCTTCCTGGACATAGATCTTCTGGGCCAAAGGCTCTAGCCCTTTGTCCCTGGCAACGGTTGCCCGTGTGCGCCGCTTAGGGCGATATGGCAGATATATATCTTCTAAAACCGCTAGGGTCTCAGCCGACAGAATTTTATCTCTGAGCTCATCGGTGAGAAGCTCCCGCTCGTCCAGAGATTTCACTATCGCCTCTCTTCGCTTGTCCAACTCCTGTAACTGGTGGAGTCGGTCGCGGATGGCTCTTAAAGCCACCTCATCCAGCGAACCGGTGGCCTCTTTTCGGTAGCGGGCAACAAAGGGGATTGTGGCCCCTTCCTCGAGCAGAGCTGACGTAGCCAGGACCTGTTGTGTTCCAAGCTTGAGTTCTTGAGCGATCGTGGCGATATGCTTTTCGTTCATGTGCTCTCCTGTTTGTATGAACAACTCTGGCAAAAATCGCCTGAAGGGTCAAGAAGTTCCGCTCTCTTTTCTGCTCTTGCACACGGGAAAGAGCATTTCATAATTCCTATCTGCACAGTGGTTTTTATAATTGACGCTCTTATCCATTAGGGTGTATGGTAACTCAGCTAACTTGATCTGGATTAGCTTTGTACCCGTTGGTACATCGGAAGACGTAATAGAATTCAACACGCGGTAAGTTCTCCCTGTACACGCGAACCTTTTTCTCTCTCCCGCTGATCTGCAGTTCAGATTTGATCTCCTGAGTACCAAAGGGCCATCTGTAACTGTTCATTCCTCGTAAATGTCAATCTATTTGTTGTCTCTGGTAAATGTAAAACCGAATATCCATTAAGAAAGGAGGGAATTATGGCCAAGAAGACTAAAAAAGCCATTACCAGACGGGATTTTATCAAAACTGCCGGTGCCGGGGTATTGGCGGCGGGAATGGGTCCCACCATATTCATTCCAAGGCAGGCACGCGCCGCCGGCAAGGAGCTGAAAATTCTTCAGTGGGCCCACTTCGTGCCCCGCTACGACCAGGAGTGGTTCGACAACTTCGCCAAGCAATGGGGGAAGGAAAATGGGGTCGAGGTCACCGTGGATCACGTCAACATCGGACAAGTTGTACCCCGCGCCTCAGCAGAGTTAGCTGCGGGCAAGGGCCATGATCTCATTGAGACCTTTGCGCCACCGGCTCAGCTCGAGCCGAGCCTGCTGGACTTGACCGACGTCAACCAGGAAGCGGAAAGACGATTCGGCAAGCAGCTCGCCCTGTGCAAACGGAGTTCTTACAATCCCAACACCAAAAAGTACTATGGCTTCTGCCACGGCTGGGTCATCGATCCCGGGGACTATCGCAAGAGCTTGTGGGAAAAGGTAGGCAAGCCTCAGGGCCCCGAGACCTGGGAGGACTTGATCACCTACGGTGGGAAGATCAAAGAGAAGCTCGGGGTGCAGTTGGGCATTGGCCTCTCTCAAGAACTCGACTCCAACATGGCCTCCCGCGCTCTGCTGTGGTCCTACGATACCGGGGTGCAAGACGCCAGTGAAAATGTGATCATCGGTAACGAACGAACGATTGAGGCGGTGCAGTTCATGAGCAAATTGTATAAAGCGGCCATGACGCCGGAGGTGTTTGCCTGGGCTCCAGCCTCCAACAACCGGGCTTTGATTGCCGGCAAAGCTTCCTACATCCTCAACTCTGTCTCCGCATACCGCAGCGGCCAGAAGAAGGTGCCGGAAATTGCCAAGGATGTCTTTTTTGTACCACCGCTCAAAGGCCCACGAGGGACGCGCTGGACGTGCGAGCACGTTATCTACAATTACATCGTCCCCACCTACTCCAGGAACGCTGATACGGCCAAGAAGTTCATGCTCGCCCTGGTGGCAAACTACGATCAGGCCATGTACTACAGCGAGCTTTACAACTCCCCCGCCTTCTTTGACGTCTCAGTGCCCAAGGGCAATCGGGGTTACGCCAAAGTCCGGGGGGCGAAAAATCTTCGGGATCTTAACGACGCCTGGTTCGACAAGGACCCGTTCGCTCTGCCGGGTGAGGCCACTGATAAACTGAAGCCTCTGAAGGATGCCATGGAGTGGAGCACCAACGTGGGCCATCCGGGTCCGGCCAGCCCGGCGGTCGGCGAGGTTTTCGGTACGTTCGTGGTACCGAATATGATGGCCAACGCCGCCCGGGGCATGAAGCCTGAGACGGCAGTGGGGCAGGCTGAAACTTTGACCAAAGCAATCTTCGACAAATGGCGCCAGAAGGGACTGGTCGGCGGAAAAATGTAGAGCTGTTTTCGTACCGCAACCAGCCATTGGAGATACAGACTGGGGGCCTCTTCATTCCAGGCCTCCAGTCTTGTTTTGGGCTGGAGAATCTCTCCTATTGAAATAGAGGCTAAAATGAGGTAGTGAGAACCCATGGCTCAAGTGGGTACAAGAGGTCTGAAAAAGCGTTTCGGCAAGGTGAGGGCGGTGGACGGCGTCGATTTGGCCACCCGTGAGGGGGAGTTTCTGGTGCTGTTGGGTCCCTCCGGTTGTGGCAAGACCACGCTGTTGCGGATGATCGCCGGGTTGGAGCGGCCGAGCGGTGGAGAAGTTCTTATCGACGATCGGGTAGTGAACGAGCTGCCGCCTCGAGCTCGGAAGATCGCCATGGTCTTCCAGAACTACGCCCTCTACCCGCACATGACAGTATTCAAGAATATCGTCTTCCCTCTCAAAGCCCAAAAGGTAGCTAAGGACCAGTGGAAGCAGAAAGTGGTCACGGCGGCCTCCATGTTCGGCATCGAGGAGCTGCTGCACCGCAAACCTCGCGAGCTCTCAGGGGGGGAAAGGCAGAGGGTGGCCCTGGCCCGGGCCATGGTACGCGAGCCCTCTGTCTTTCTTTTTGACGAGCCGCTTTCCAACCTGGACGCCAAACTCAGGCACTCGGCCCGATTTGAGCTGAAGCGTTTTCAGGAAGAGATAGGAATAACCACCATCTACGTAACCCATGACCAGGTTGAGGCAATGGGGCTGGGGGATCGTATTGCCGTTATGAGTGAGGGCAAGGTCAGGCAGATTGGAGTGCCCCATGAGGTCTACCACGAGCCGGCCGATACTTTTGTGGCCACCTTCATGGGGTCGCCGCCGATGAACCTGATCCAGAGAAACGAAATCCTTGTGGGCTTTCGTCCTGAGTGCTTTTTGCCCAAAGAGATATATGACGTGAACCACGACCTCAGGAGTTTCCAGTTCCGGGTCTGGCGGGTAGAGCATCTAGGCTCAGACCGGCTGGTCTACGGCTCTCTCGACCAAGAGGGGAAACCGCAAGATGAAGCCATCGTTGCCAAGGTACCTGGCAATGTGTCCGTATCGCTCCAAAAAGGACAAATGTATGAATTTGCCGTGTTGGCCCAGGATATCAAACTTTTTGATCGGGAGAGCGGCCTGCGAACTGAAAAGACATCCTTTTGAGAGGAGATTATGTCAGACTTTGACGGGGAGTTTGGCCGACCCCGGAGTCATATCTGGGACAGGGAGCAGGTACTCGCCCCTCTACTGATAGCGCCTGCTATCCTCTATATTGTGGTGTTGGTGGGGATACCGTTCTGCATGGCCGTCTACTATAGCCTCAGCGACGCCACTACCGGCAGTCAGACCTTACACTTTGTGGGGCTAAGAAATTTTCAAGCTGTCCTCAAAGACGCTGTCTTTCGCAAGGCCTTGTTAAACACTTTCATCTTCACCTTGGTCTCTCAAGCACTGGTACTGGTGCTGGCGAAAATCCTGGCTCTGGCCCTGATCAAAGATTTTCGGGGAAAGTGGCTGGCACGGTTTCTTATATTGCTGCCCTGGACCGCCCCCATCGCCCTGGGGACGATCGGCTGGATGTGGATGCTGGACTCGATTTTCAGCCCCATTGACTGGCTTTTACGATACATGGGTCTCCTTGGTGCACCCGGTGCTCTCCTCGGGGCCAATTCCAACCTCTACTGGCTGGGGGTGCCGAGTCTGGCCATGCTCTCCGTTATCCTGGTTCATACCTGGCGCATGCTCCCCTTGGCCACGGTGATTCTGCTGGCCGGCTTGACCTCCATTCCCCAGGAAATCCTCGATGCCGCCGAGGTGGATGGGGCCGGGTTCTGGCGCCGGTTATTCCAGATCATGATCCCCATGCTCCTTCCCATCATGACCGTGGCGGTGCTCTTTGGGATTGTCTTTACCTTCACCGATATTGCCGTGGTCTATATTTTGACCCAGGGTGGACCGGTCCACAGTACCCAGGTTTTAGCCAGTTGGGCCTTTTTCAAGGGCATTGAGGCGGGGGATCTGGCCCAGGGTGCGGCCGTTGCCCTCTTTCTGTTTCCCGCCATGGCAGGCGTGGCCGCTCTCATGCTCCGCTTGGCCCGCCGCTCGGAGGTGGCTTGATGGCGAGCTTGAGGCACATAGGAAGGCGGAGCTCACTCTATGGCGTGTTGAGCTTCTTCGCTCTCTTTAGTGCCTTCCCCTTCTTCTGGATGGTTATTGCCTCCTTCAAGCGGGACCACGACCTCTATACCCTGAAAAACAACCCCTTCATCTTCAATGAACCCCCCACCCTGGATCACCTGCACCATCTCTTTTTTGATACCTTATTTGTCAGATACCTGATCAACACCGCGGTGGTGGGTATAGCAGTGGTAATAATCACCTTGGTGGTTGCAGTTCCGGCCGCCTATAGCCTGGCGCGCTGGACCGGGCGTTGGGGCGAAAATCTGGGCATAGGCATCTTTCTTACCTATTTGGTGCCGCCCACCCTGTTGTTTATCCCACTCTCCCGGGTGATCGCTGTCCTCGGGTTGCAGGAATCCTTGTGGTCTTTAATCTTGGTTTATCCCACCTTCACCATCCCTTTCTGCACCTGGCTGTTGATGGGTTTCTTCAAGTCTATCCCCCTGGATATTGAGGAGCAGGCCATGGTGGATGGCTATAGCCGCGTTGGCGCCATGGTGAGGATTGTGCTTCCCCTCTCTATCTCAGGGCTGCTCACCGTGGTGGTCTTTTCTTTTACCCTGTCCATGCACGAATTCATTTACGCCCTGGCCTTCATCTCCAGTTCGGCCCTAAAAACGGTGAGCATCGGAGTGCCGACGGAACTCATCGGAGAATTCTTCGAGTGGGGGCCGTTGATGGCCGGAGCCCTTATCCCAAGTATTCCCGTGGCCATCCTGTACACCCTCTTCTTGGATCGCTTCATCGCCGGCTTCACGGTAGGGGCAATTAAGTAGTTAACCCTCCTGCGGGTTTGTTGGAAGGAAATAATTATGAAGGTATTGCGAGACTATTTTCTCAGAGGCCTTCTCATCTTCGTGCCTGGGGCGCTGACGATTTTTGCCGTTATTTGGGCTTTTACCACGTTGGATGGCCTCTTTAGAGGCATACTTGGAGTAAAGATACCTGGGCTAGGTGTAGTCATAACTATAGCGCTTATTACGGGGATAGGTCTCTTGGCATCAAATCTAGTAGGAAAAAAGATCTTCGACTGGTTTGAAAGCATTCTTGCCAAGCTGCCTTTGATGAAGCTGCTCTATTCAGCCAGCAAAGATATGATCGAGGCATTTGCCGGAGAAAAGAAAAGTTTTGACAAACCGGTGCTCGTCGAGCTTGTTGTGGGCGGGCCCATGGCCATGGGTTTTATGACGAAGAAGAGTCTTGGATTTCTCGGGCTTACTGATCATGTCGCGGTTTATTTGCCTCAGTCTTATAACTTTGCTGGGTCCGTTCTCATATTCCCTACAAAACAAGTCAGACCGCTGGACATAGGAAGTTCCGATGCGATGGCCTTCATCGTTTCAGGCGGGGTGTCAGGAAAATAGGTGCTTGAGAGGAAGAGGGCCAAGAAAGGCTGGTGATTAACTGAAAGATGAATCTCTTAAATGGAATTACTTATAACCTGCGTGGTTTACGGCTGGGCCTAAAGACCCCCAAGCTCCTTTTTTTGGGGCTTATTCGGTTTGCCGCTGTTGTCATTATTACCATTCTTGCCGCAAGCCTTATCCTTGTTTACCATGAAGAGATACTGCGTCTCATGTGGGCCAAGCCTGCAAGTCAGTGGATTCTTTGGTTATGGTATGTCCTTTCCTGGGTGCTTTCCTTATTCCTCGTGGGGCTGTCGGCCATACTTTCCTATCTTGTTTCTCAAATACTCTTCGGTGTGTTCATAATGGATTCCATGTCTCGAGTTACTGAACGCATGATGATGGGCGAGGAACATGAACTGGAGAAAGTGCCCGTGCTACGACAACTTTCCTATCTTGTCAAACAGGAAATACCAAGAACAATCCTTCCAGTTTTCGTACTTCTTCTCCTCATGGTTCTCGGCTGGCTTACACCCTTGGGTCCGGTGCTGGCGGTGCTGTCATCGGGAATTGCGGTCATTTTTCTCGCCTGGGATAATACGGATCTTGTGCCTGCAAGAAGGTTTTATCCTTATAAGAAGCGTTTCAAACTCTTGTTGAACAGCCTCACGTTTCACCTCGGTTTCGGGCTGCTGTTCCTGATTCCTCTCTTGAATATCCTTTTTCTCTCCTTCGCCCCGGTGGGCGCCACTCTCTACTTTCTCGATAAGCATGGGAAATAGAGGCTCGTGAGAAATAAGCTTCTGCAGATAGGGGAGAACGTGGAAAAAGAAAGCCCGGGCTAGACTCAGCGGGAGCAATGTTCGGTTGTCATTCACACCTTTGCCCAAAGGCCTTGCCTATAAATACTCTGTATCTTCTCCTTGGCCAAGGACAGGCTCTCCAAAAAGGTTGCAATGGGATGGCTGCACGTGAACGGCAGAATTTCCGTTATCAGGAGATTTACTGCATGCTCATAATCTTGCGAGGATGAGCTGTTCGCCACAATGCACACAGTACTTATTTCCTCCACGTCGACTGATGGCGTGTTTCTCCGCACTGCACTCTCTCATGAGGATGGCTTCATTAACCACCGCACCACAGAGCGGACAAAAGCGCACCGGAGCATTTGTTCGCCTGTGATTAAAGTTTGAACACCTCTTTCGCTGCATTATCATTCTTCGCTCTCTCTCCCCATCTATGATTATGAATTCTCGGGAAGCTCTGTATTTCTATCAGTCAGTTCTGCTCTCACTTTGGGGAAACCATCCGGGTAATTCCGGCGAATGAAACCAATGAGCTTTTCCCTGACATCACAACGTAACTCCCAGGCTCTAGAGGAGTCGGCCGCGCTCATAAGAGCTCGTAACTCTACGGTGCGTTCAGTAGCGTTCGTCACCTGAAGGGTGCAGACTTGCTTGTCCCAGAGCGGGGAGCTTTCTAGAATGCGTTTCAGTTCCGCTCGAACTGCTTCAACCGGGACCGTATAGTCGACGTAGAGAAAGACTGTGCCCAGCAGATCAGCTGAGATGCGGGTCCAGTTCTGAAAGGGTTTTTCAAGGAAGTAAGTTATAGGCACAATGAGTCGCCGTAAATCCCAAATCCGTACCACAACGTAGGTCAAGGTAATCTCTTCTATCCGACCCCACTCGTTCTCCACGATCACCACATCGTCAATACGTATGGGCTGGGTGATTGCCATCTGAATGCCGGCAAACAGCGTGGAAATCGACTTCTGGGCAGCAAGTCCCACAATGATTCCAACGATGCCGGCTGAGGCCAAAAGGGTGGTCCCCAGTTGACGCACTTTCTCAAAGGTCATAAGAGCAACCGCGAGAGCCAATACTCCTACGACGACGATGACGACCTTTTTTAAAATCTGGATCTGGGTGTAGATTCTTCTTGCTTCAAGGTTGTCTTTAATATCAATACTATATTGGTTGAGGATGAGGTCTTCGAGGACGTACACCAGTTTGATCAGCAGCCATGCAACTGAAATGATCAGCAGTAAGGAAAAGGTTTGTTTGAGAAAAATCAGCATACGGGGCGGTGCAGTTAGCAACGGTAGCAGAAAACTTACAGCCAAGATTGGAATGATGAGCCGCGCAGGACGTCGAAGGTGTCTCACCAGTGAATCGTCCACAATTGTCTTGGTGCCACGTGCCAAACGGTCAAGCGCCCTGAAGAGTAAATAGTGCACCAGAAGGGCTGCGAGCAAAACCGCTGCCAACGTGCCGAGAGGCCAGACTATTTTTTCCATGTTTTGTATAATCACATTCATCTTGCACCTCGAAGCAGCCAGTTAAATCTTTTCAACTAAGACCATAACCAGCTAGGAGCCTGGATGAAAGGGATGCGACAGATTCACACGTACCGTAACGAAGCTTTGTCAAGGGAAGCCTTGAGCTCCAATGCATCCTTCTCGACGCTGCTCTTGAGTTCTACCCAGGTTTTACCACGTGTTTGTTTTAATGTGGTCACTTTTTCCTGGAGTACCGCTTGCTCGTGGCGAAGCTTTTTGATGTGTTCCTCACAATTGACTTTACCGCCTGCCTTTTGCCTTTGCAATTCTAGAGCCAATAGATCAATCCTTGAACCCCATTCCTCGAGCTGTGAATCAAGCTTTTCATGATAATGTTTTTCCTTTCTCATGAGGGTAATCATCCTCCTTTGCCCCAATGAGTTAAGCTGGTGGGACGATTGCGATCCTCGCCTTCAGGGGCAGGTGGTCAGAGGCGATTCGGGCTAGAGGGCTTTTGTGAATCTTTATGGCTTGCAGTGCTTGCTTGGGTCGAACCCAAATCCGGTCCAGGGCTAAGATGGGATAGCGAGAGGGATAGGTTGGTCGGGTTGATATTTTGCCAAGCAACCGATTCAGTAAGAGAAGCTGCCGCCTGAATGGAAACCACTCGTTGAAGTCTCCCATGAGTACGAGGAGGTCGTATTTTTGTGAAACCAGACTTTCTGATAGCCGATCCACCTGGAATTGCCGTTCCCTCACATTTAGTCCCAGGTGAGTGACAATTACTCTCACACTCCGGCCTTGGATATCCAGCCCTGCATCAATAGCGCCACGAGGCTCTCTTCCAGGAAAGCTCAGATCTATGGGCCGAACACTAAGGGGACTGTAGGCTGTCAGCAGGACGTTGCCGTAGTGGCCGTCGCTGCGGTGCATGGTGGGGCCGGGAATGACATGAAGCCCCGTGGTTTGGGTCAAGGTATTTAACTGTGGTGATTCGATAAAAGTGCTGTGAACCTCTTGTAGTCCGACCAGGTGAGCGTTTAGCTCTGCAATGACGCGAGCGGTCCGCTCCGGATCTCTCTCGTCGTCCATACCCAGGCACTGATGAATGTTAAAGGAAGCCACAGTGATTTCATCCTGTGTTTCATCTGAAAATGTAAAATGGTTCTTCAACATCTGTATTAGTTGTGAGCCGGAGAGGCGATAGTCTGGCACCTCCTAGTTGTCGCCCAACCGTCTTCGGACCATGACCGCCGTGACGGCAATCGCTGCTACCACCGCAGCCAAAAGGCTAAGACTTCCGGCTCCCGGTTTTCGAATAGCCTCCTCCATCTGGCGCTCAAAAACAGTAATGGCGAGAATTCCTGGTGCCATTCCCAGGATGGTTCCGAAAACAAAATCTCGGAAGCGGATGTGGAAAGCTCCGGCCACGATGTTCACCACAGTGTAGGGAGCTATCGGTAGCAGTCGGACGGTGAGCATGGTGACTAAGCTATGGTCTGCAAGTCGACGATTCACCCGGTCCAAACGGGAGCCGGCTAAGCGGCGAACTTTATCTCGGCCAAGAATACGGCCAACAGCATAGGTAATCACTGCAGCCAGGAGACAGCCTAGCAGGGAATAGGCAGATCCTGCGAGCGGCCCGAAGGCAAAAGCGGTGGCCAGAATCATCAGGGTTATAGGAACAAGAACCAGACTGCCGACAATATAGCCTCCCAGTATTAGAAGGGGCGCTGAGGGGCTGCCGCGGAGATGATCTAGCCACCCGGTGATCCTCTCCACACTAAGCCACTCTCCAAGTGGTGTCCAACGCCAGGCGGCCGAGAGGGCCAGAAGCGCCAGCAGGATGAGCCCTAGTCGCAAGAGACCGTGCTTACCCGACTGACGGACTTTCTCTGGAACGAATTCCTCGAGCAATTCTTCTGGAGACACCGGACGTTCAGGATCGAATACAGCGCTGGCGGGAAGTATTTTTTCACTCCGCTCGGGATCTTCCACCTCAAGGGGAACAAGGGTTCGTTCAGAATCACCCAGTTCCTCCACCACTTCTATGAGCGAATGTCCGGTGGACAGCCTATCAGCCACTGCATCCGCCCCTACTCCCAAATGTTCGGCAAGAAGTTGATTGCGAAATGTGGCAATGGCTTTTTCAGTGCGAGCCTCACCCACAGCTTCTATGGCGAGATCACATTCAGAATCTGAACCCATGGAACGGTTGCTGAGATTCGCCGAGCCCACACGCACCAGAGTGTCATCCACCACCATGAGCTTGGCATGAACGATGATGTGTTCTTCTCCGAGATCAGGGACAATCGGGTAGCACACCCGCAGTCGCCCGTGCAGATCTCTTTCCCTGAGCCGCAGTACAAGTCGGGCACGCAGAGCCCCCATGGTGGACTCTTCGAGCCAGCCGGGGCAACGTCGTGGCAGAACCATGACGACTTCAGGACCGTCTTCTTCTTGTAGCCGAGAAGCGAGAGCCTCCGCAATTTTCTCGCAAGTGAAATACTGGTTTTCAAGGTAGATATATCGACGAGCTGCAGCAATTGCGTCGCAGTAGAGGTTTTCTACCTCACGGATCTCCTGCCTTTCCTCGTGAGCTGACTCTGTACGGGCAATTCCGATCCTAACATTTTCCATGTCAGCCGAGAGTTCTGGTGGCCAAGGATCGAGATCTTTTTCTTCGGGGGGCTTTAGTCGATCACCGGTGGCGCGGTACCACCTTTCACGCACCAGGTCGCCGAGTGCAGCGGCTGCCGGGCCGGCCACCGCCAGTTGAACATCATGCCTGGGAGGGTAGCTGCGCCCCAAAGGGTCCACCCGCCGCGGGTCTTTGGCTCTGTGTTCAGGCGTGTCCCACCTGGATTTTGACAAATCGATGCCACCGACAAAGGCCACTGCATCATCAATCACGACAATCTTCTGGTGATGGGATACACCGACGGGATTATTCCCGTCAAAACGGAAATGCAACCGCCTTGGGACGTGCCAGTCTAGTTTTATTGTCGGAAAAAGCTCTCTATCTAAGGCGTAGATCACGGCGAAGTCCCAGATCAGAATGTGAATGTGTAGATCTTTCCGACGGGAAATTACCGCCTTGAGGAAATGGAGCAATTGCTCTGCACCATCCTGAGGTTTTTCATCATGCTGTAACTGAATGCGACTGTCAAAGTCCCAGCCGACAATAAGAACGGATCTCTGGGCACGTTCCACAGCCGATAGAAAAGCGGCAAAGTATGAGGCTCCATCAATGAGAAATGCCACCCTGTCCGCTGGAGCAATCCGCCAGCAGTTTTTTCCTTCAGCAAGAACTTTGTTGTGAACAGATTTCTTTTCTGCCATATTCTCAAAGGGAGGCTATGAAACGGGTCAAATGGTTGTTAGCATTGATCACATTGTTCGATGAATAATACATAATTTTTGTATTGTAAAGAATGGGGTATACTTTGTAGATGTCAAGAAAAAAGATAGGTAAGGAAAATTAAATGGGAAGTTCTGAGACACTTATACACTTGGTCAAGGACCTGCCTGAGATTGAATTGGCCCCGCCGTGCTGGAAATTGTGAGGGAACCCTTGATTATCCTTGATGGACAGATAATGGCATCTTGTCCGGTGCTGTCTATTCAAGTTCCACCAGAGGAGGTTGAGGAATGATGATGTGGGATGTAAAATATACAATTTGGGGTTGCGGATCTCAGTATGTAGGCTTCAGGTGTCAGCAAATTCAAGCGAAATAACTGAAATCTGAATACTGGATTCTGACCTCTGGATTTTGACTCTATGCCCTATGTCCTGTGCTTTGACACAACGGACTTGGCACTATGATCACACGCTGGATACCATGGAGATTCCTTCTCAAGCGGGCCGCACGTTCTTACGGCGTTATCGACCCGGTTTCCCTTTTGGCCAGATTGCGTCGCTTTGCCCAACCTTCGGAGGTGCAGGAGCCAATAGAATTATTGCGGGCCGGGATCATATTTCACGCCCGAGGACTCATAAACACCAAGGCAATACAGCACAACCTTGATTGGGTCTGGCCTTACTGGGTGGAGAAACAGTTCAATCCAGACGATCCTTCATTCATTCCCAGGGCCTTTTCTTTTAGTCACGTAAATCTGACGCACCGAAACTGGACTGCCGTCGGCCAACCTGATTTACCTGTTTACCCGATTGTCGATCCACGCGGGTTGGTTACACCTTTCCATGACGGCTGGTCCCTCGACTTTTGGGTTATCTCCAAGAGTGGGAACATGCTGCTTCCTTCTCGACTGCCGGAGGTAAAACAACGGCTGGAATTCTCACCCAATCTGCTGGTAAGAACACAGTGTCACTCGAATGAGCAGAAACTTGAGGCCACGGCAGCAGTAGAAATGGAAGGGACCGATCCCTATCTGAGTCTAGGGATCACGGGAAGAGGGCAGGACGAGGGATGGATGGCAGTTTCAATACGTCCCTACAATCCGGAAGGAATTCAATTTATTGAGGAGATAGCCTTTGTACCACGACAACCCGGGCTGCTGGTGGACAACGAAATCCCGGTAGAGATGAGCGAACGTCCTGAGCGCGTGGTTTTCTCCACCTACGATGATGGAGACGTTATCCACAAAGTGGACCGGACTGAATCAGAACGCCGAGTCAGCTGTGTAGTGGGCATGGCCACTGCTGCTGCTCTTTTTCCCCTGCTCAGCAACGATGATAAAGAGATCGAAATACGTATACCGCTAGAGCGGAAAATGCATCGAAAAGTCAATACTATTGTCCAGCCACCACAGACCTGGACATCCTGTGTGGCCGAGACTGCAACCCTGAATATACCGGATGGCAAAATCCAATTTCTTTTCGACGCAGCGGTGAGATCCCTGGTTCTCCTCTCAGCGGACGATGTAGTTCCGGGTCCGTACACCTACAAACGCTTCTGGTTTCGGGACGCTTGCTTGATGATCAACGGACTGTTGGCACTCGGGTTTTCTGATAGATGCCATCGGTTGCTGGCCACCTTTCTCACCAGGCAAAAGCGCTCCGGCTACTTTCAATCCCAGAAGGGAGAATGGGATTCAAACGGGCAGGTGCTCTGGATATTTGACAGGTTCCATCAACTCACCAGACACAACCTCGATGAGAGCTGGATGAAAGCAGTTATCCAGGGAGTGAACTGGATCAGAAAGAAAAGGGGTAGCAAGAAAAAAGGTGCGCAGCACCCTGGACTTCTCCCTGCCGGTTTCAGCGCAGAACATTTCGGCCCTAACGATTACTATTACTGGGATGATTTCTGGGCTATTGCCGGTCTTAAAGGTGCTGCCCGCCTTGCGGGCAAATTTTATTCTCAATCAAAGAAAGGAGAGATCGAGGATCTTGCCTCCGATTTCGAGAGGACGGTTTTTGCCAGTATTGAGGCGATACCAGAAAGAAGAAGCCGTGGTGGCATTCCCGCGTCGCCAAACCGGCGCTTGGATGCCGGTGCCATCGGTTCGCTAGTGGCAGATTATCCCTTACAACTCACAGGGCCATATGAGCCGAAAATCACACGTACCATCGATTTTCTCATGGAACATTGTTTTCACTCCGGTGGTTTCTTTCAGGACATGATCCACTCAGGGATCAACGCCTATCTGACGTTATCCATTGCCCAATCACTACTTAGATACAATGACTCACGTTATAGAGCACTGATCGAAAGCGTGGCGGAACTGGCATCGCCCACCGGTCAGTGGCCGGAGGCAATCCATCCCATTACCGGGGGAGGCTGTATGGGAGACGGCCAGCACGGCTGGGCCGCTGCTGAGTGGATTATGATGATGCGTAATCTCTTCGTCCGGGAGGAGGGAGACAGACTCATACTGGGATCCGGAGTTTTCCCCGAATGGTTGGAATCGGGTGAAGAACTCAGTTTTGGACCTACCCTCACTCCTTACGGTGGGGTGAGTGTAAGTCTGCGCCATGAAGGAGACGAAGCGGCGCTGCGAGTGGATGCCTCCTGGTTTGATAAAGCACCGGAGGTGGAGATCAAGGTGCCGGGCTACCAGCAGCAGACGATACCGGGTGTCAGCGGATCATATCGGCTGGAACCGTTGTAGAAACGTGAGGCTTTAGCTGGCAGGAGGTCATGAGTCAATTGCCTCCGGCGTCATTGAGTCATTATCTCATTGACGAACTGACTTGCCCGATGCTCTATGCCTCCTCGCAATGGACGACGGACAACTCACCACGGACCTTGAACAGGACTTGATTCCATGAATATCTGCATGTTCACCAATACTTACCTTCCCCACGTCGGTGGGGTGGCGCGCTCTGTGGCGATTTTTGCGGAGGATCTCTGTCGCCTGGGTCACAAGGTTCTCGTTATTGCCCCCACCTTTCATGAGCATACAGACCCTACAGGGGTACAGTACGAGGTGCTGCGATTACCCGCCATCCAGAACTTCAACGGCAGCGACTTTTCCCTTCGCATTCCTATACCATTCATTATCAACCACAAAATAGATCAGTTTTCACCTGACGTCATTCACAGCCACCATCCCTATTTGCTGGGAGACGCAGCCATCCGGACGGCCCGAACACGTGGCCTGCCACTGGTTTTCACCCATCACACCCTGTACGAGCAATACACCCACTACGTCCCTCTGGATTCCGAAACCCTGCAACACTTTGTCATTAAACTCTCTACCGAGTATGCCAATCTTTGCGCCAAAGTGGTGGCACCCAGCCTCAGTGTTGGTCGCTTGCTCCGCAAGCGCGGGGTTGAAAAACCAATTGAAGATATTCCCACCGGGGTAGACATCCAGTTTTTCAGTAAAGGGAGGGGAGAGAAAATCCGTCAAGCTCATGGAATTCCCCAGCATGCTCTGGTCATTGGCCATTTAGGGCGACTGGCACCGGAAAAGAACCTCACCTATCTGGCCGAAGCGGTAGCGCTGTTTTTGGGGAGCAACCGTGAAGCGTTCTTCGTCGTAGGTGGCAGTGGTCCTAGTGGGAGCGAAATTAAAAGGATCTTTGCCGATAGAGCTCTGAGTGACCAGTTACGGATGTTGGGAACAGTCACCGGCCAGGACCTGGCCCATGTGTACCAGGCCATGGACCTCTTTGTTTTCAGCTCCAAATCCGAAACCCAGGGCATGGTCCTGACTGAAGCCATGGCTGCCGGTACACCGGTAATCGCTCTCGATGCCTCAGGAGCTCGAGAGGTCGTGGAAGACGGGCGCAACGGGCGCTTGCTTTCCGAGAACGCCTCACGGCGTTCTTTTGTCCAGGCTATTCGTGAATTCACCGAAGATGCCACCCGCGCAGAAGCGTGGCAAAGGGAAGCGTTGAAGACGGCAAATCGTTTCTCCCGCGCAAGGTCTGCGGATAGACTGGTCCACCTTTACCAATCGATCCTTGGTCACGGAACGGACCATAGAACTCATGAGCTCATCCCTTTTGACACTCTAATGAGAAGGCTAAAGGCTGAGTGGGAGTTGATCTCAGAAAAGACAAAAGCCGCCACAAAGTTAATCAAGGAGGATGACAGCACACAGGTGCCGCTTGAATAGCCGTGTCAAAAATTCTCTCCTTAAGCTTCGCAGAAAGATCAGCCGCAGTGAGTGGGTTATTAGGCTTCTCAATTTGCCTCTTCCCGAGCACGCTTCTACAGAGCCCGGGCTCATTTTGATCCAGATCGACGGGTTGTCATACAGTGAGTTTGAAAAAGCGCTGGAGAAAAATCGTCTCCCCTTCCTTGGGCAGTTACTGGCAAGCCGGGAGTTTACTCTGAAACCCTTCTACTCCGGCATGCCGTCAGCCACTCCTGCTGTGCAGGCTGAGCTTTTCTTTGGGATGAAAACGGCCGTTCCCGCCTTTCAGTTCTATAGAAGGCAAAGTGGTGAGAACTGTATCATGTACCATCCTCGCTGCGTAAACCGTGTAGCTGAAGTCCTTGAGACAGAACACAAGGGACTACTTAAAGGCGGGACCTCATATGGAAACGTCTTTGCAGGTGGTGCCACCGAAGCCCGATATTGTGCCCAAACTCTGAATCTTGAGTCTTTCCTGAAGGCTGCCAATCCAATCAAGGTTCTCATGGTGTTCCTCTCTCACGTGGGCAAATTTTTGCGAATTTTCGGGCTTGTCTTCATCGAGCTGGGACTGGCCCTTGTGGATTTTTTCAGTGGCATTGTGGAGAGAAAAAACTTTTTCAAGGAACTGAAATTTGTCCCCACCCGGGTCGGCATCTGTATCGTTTTGAGAGAACTGATCCGAACTCGGCTGAAAATTGACGCCCTCCGCGGGGTGCCTGTGATTCATGCTGACTTTATCGGCTATGATGAACAGGCCCATCGCAGGGGCCCCTCTTCAGCATTTGCACACTGGACCTTGCAGGGCATAGACGGCGCCGTAAAAGATATATACCGTGCAGCCCTTCGCTCAGAATACCGCACATATCAGATAATTTTCCATTCCGACCATGGTCAGGAAGACTGTGCAAGTTATGAATTAATCCATGGCATAGCAGTGAACACAGCCATTGCAGAAGTGTTTTCCAAGGGCACCATGTCAAACCTGTCTTTTGATACGAGCCACAGCTCTCCGACAGGCGTAATCCTGAAACGGCGCAGGAGAGGTATCATCCGTAAGGGAGCAACACGGCTCCGCAGTGAGGCAGTTGGCCAGGGTCCAATACAAGAAATAAAGGTTGCGGCCATGGGTCCGTTGGGCCACATATACATGCCGACAAGAATTTCCAACAAAGAAAAGGAACGCTATGCGGTAAAGCTGGTTAAGAAGGCACAGATACCCCTTGTATTGTATGATCGCGGCGATTCGGTAATGGCCTTCAACGGTGCGGGGCCCTTTGATCTATATGAGAATAGGGAACAGATACTGGGACGCGATCACCCTTTTCTCGATGTCGTTGCCGAAGACCTGGCTCGACTCTGCCGGCATCAGGACTCGGGGGATTTTGTTATTTCAGGGTGGAGGCCGGGGGAAAAGCCCGTGACTTTTCCAATCGAAAACGGTGCTCACGGCGGTCCGGGTACAGAAGAAACGCGCGGATTTATCCTCATGCCGAAATCTGCAGTAATCGAAAAACCACTTCTTAGGCCACTGGATTTACGCGAAATCGCTTTGGCCCTTATTGGCGAGACGAGGTGAGAGGCCAGAGGCCAGAGGACAGAATACAGAATACAGCAGGCAGCAAGCAACTGGCAGCTCGCGGCGTCGCTTGCGTTCCGTAAATCATCGAGCTTTGCCTTCAAGGCTTCCTTTTTCTGTCGGAGGTCCTCGATCCGCTTGTTATACTCGATTTTGGCCTCAGCTTCGGCTTGATCAGCCCTGGCTTTCAGTAAATCGATTTTAGCGCTCCATTCTCTCATTTGTGCTTCTAGTTTATTCCTGTACGCTTCCTTTTTTTCCATGGTTACTCTCCTCCTTAGGTAACCGTTGTTATTTTAGGATAGATCTCCACTGTAGAGAAATTTTCTCTCACACTCCTGACATTGGAATAGACGTTCATTAAAATCTTGTTCTGACTTGTCTGATGAGGGGACATGCTTGCCATATCCCACGGTGGCAACTTTTTTACTCTTGCAATCCAGAAATGGACATCTCAGTTCTGAGGTTGTTCTCATTGGCTCATCAGTCATGCTTTCGCCCCCTGCCAGCAACAATGTGCAGCACGTTTTTACTCTCCGATCAGACTCGTGATGGAATAACATCTATCTTATAGGCTAAGAGCCCGCGAACGAATCAGGTCTTGACTGTATATGGCAGTGTTGAGGTGGAGTATTCACCGCAGCGCTGTTGAGGAAGCCATACGTTCAGAATGGGAGGGTGCAAAACAGAGGGGATTATTCGCACAGAATATAATACGATCGGCAGGAACCAATTCATGAAATATCCTGGCTATTTAGCCTTGTCGCTCACTTGATGCCCACCTCGCAAGAGGTCATTGATCGTCTTGACCGGGTTGAATGTCTCCTCGGGTATCTCCACAAAAACAGTATTCCAGTGAGCCATGCCCCCGTTCCACAATCCAGGTCGTTCCAAAGCCTTAAGATCGCGGCCTTCCTCGGTTTTGCGAGCAATGAATACCGCCTGCGGATCCATATAGTCGGAGAGCTCGAAGGGTCGCCCTTGAAAATCGCGGAGTCCGCACACCAGGTTAACCGGGCTAAAATGGGTTGAAGATGCAAAAATATCTTGCTGCTCGGGGGAACTATCATCTACTTGGGAACCTTCTACAATCTGAAGGGACAGCTTGCCCGACGGTTCCCGCACCCAAAAAGGACCACCCCCGGGCTCCCCTTGATTAATCACCATGCCGCACACCCTCAGGGGCCTGTTCAGGGCCTGAAAGATTCGCGATAATCTTTCTTCCTCGGTGAGGCTGGAGAATTCTTCCTTCGATATCGCCTTGAGATCCTTGCTGGCGAAGTTCATGATTTTCTCCTCCTCGCCAACCGTCACTGGGCCGATACTCAGCAGTTTGAGATAGTGGAACAACCTGTCCTGGAGTTCCAGGAGTTTTCCGGCCAGAACTCTCTGGTAGCGAACAACTAGTTCCCGCTGACTGTCGGTTACCACGTTGTCAATATTTTTGATAAAGACAACATCGCCACGGAGCTGGTCCAAATTTTCCAGTAAGGCACCGTGACCTCCGGGACGAAAAAGAAGGCTGCCGTCATCCCGCCGAAAAGGACGGTTGTCCAGGTCTACTGCCACGGTATTGGTGGCGGGACTTTGGAGGGAAAAGGTGAGTTCATAGTGGACGTCAAGCTGATCACCGTACTTGATCGCTGCTTGGCGTCCATGTTTCACTACTGCCTGCTCGATTTCCGGAGCAACGGTAAAATGGAGACGACAGTGTCGGCCGCCATCCGCTACTGTATGAGTTACCTCCACCAGGTGCTCTTCCACGGGAGTACGGAGGTGATCCGGATACCGGTGAAAGGGGATAAGCGCTTTGGGCAGAGAGTCGTAATCCAGCCCTTTGGGCTGCAGAAGAAAGTCCACGATCTCGGTGTATTCTCCGGAAGCCAACCTTTCATCGAGAGAAATTGACGATTCCGCCATTACCTTCCGCAGGGGTTCAACAAAGGCGAAACGATCCAGGGAAGCAATGAACTTCTGAAAGTCTTGATAGCCGCCGTCTTCTCTTGCCGTCCCGGTCTCGATATCTGCCCGGGTGATCCGGGGCAGCTCTTTTCGAACACGATGCATGAAGGCAAACATGCGAGTGGCCGCCCCTGACGCCGGCACAAACTCACCAAGTCTCCCTTCGGCTGCCGCTGCCTGCCAACGCGACACCAAATCTGCTTTCTGCTCCGATTCGAGCCGTTCGATGCCGTCACCCACAGTGCAAGGTTTCACTAACTGTACGGGCTGCACTCCTTTTCTGAATATGCGCAGCTGCCTTTCCACTTCAGCTTTACTTATTCCCAGCCGCTTTATCTGTTCATCATCTGTTTGGGTGAAGGTTTCGGCGCTCATGTTTGTTGTCCTTAGCTACTCTCTAATAGCTTCGATAGAGACGCTGGCCTTGCCGCGAGTCATGCTATTATTGGCCCTTGTGTTTTCGTATTCCAATACTCTCACAAAGTGCTCCTCGAGTAAATTCTTGTCTGCTTAAAAGCCTCCTGTTTCTCTTCCCGTTGAACTTGTTCATGATTGGGACCATCTCTAATGCAGACGGACAATGGACCATGGACGCTAGGTCAGCAGTTTGGCTTTTAGCCTGATCTCTGTGCCGGCTAGGGCCTGGGAAACGGGGCATCCTTCTTTGGCGGCCTCTGCCTTGTCCTGGAAAGTCTTCTCGTCAAGCCCGGGTACCTTGCCTTCCGTCTGCAGTTCGATGGTGGTGATTTTAAAACCGTCATCCACCTTGTCGATATGTACCTTGGCGGTGGTGTGGACCACGTCTGGTATGTGACCAGCCTCGGACAGCATATGGGACAGGGCCATGGAGAAACAGCCGGCATGGGCCGCGCCTATGAGTTCCTCGGGGTTGCTGCCCGGTCCATCCTCGAAGCGGGAAGGGAAGCTATACGACCCTTCACAAGCTCCGCTGCCCAACTTCATTTGTCCGGAACCGCGACTTAGACTCCCTTTCCATTCGGCTTCTGCACTTCGTACTGGCATATCTTACCTCCTCATTTCTAAATGAAACTCAGTATAGCCCTGTTTGGCAAAAGTAAAGCGGAATATTGGGAGCATATAGGGTATTGACAGTATTTGCACCCCATATTCACCCAGCTGAACATCCTCCATCCTGGAAGGGAGCTCATTTCCAGCCCCCATAGCGCATCTCCAGTCCAAGAATACTGCAGGCACGATTGAGCAGCCCTTTGGCGTCGGAAACGTCCCGGGAGCTATCGCTGAGGATGTCGGATGCCAGGTGCTGCAGGCTGCTCAGGGCCGCGGGTATGTCCAGATCGTCTGCCATGGCATCGTGGAAACTCTGCTCGTAGGGCTCTATGGTGAGACGGTTACCGTCACCCGACTGCCGACGCCAGACCTCCTGGAAGAATTCTGCCTGCTCAGAGGCCTTCTTTTTCACAGCCTCGTCAAACTCCCAGGTCCGGCCATAGTGATGATTGAGCAGGCAGAGGCGCGTTGCGTTGGTACCAAGTCCCTTGAGGTCTTTGACAAAAACCATGTTGCCCAGAGACTTGCTCATTTTTTCGCCCCTGTACCTGACCATGCCGGTGTGTATCCAGTAGCGCGCCAAGGTCTGGCCGGTGACGCACTCGCACTGAGCAAGAGAGCATTCATGATGTGGAAAGATCAGGTCTCGACCCCCACCCTTGATATCGACGGTCCTGCCGAGAAACTTCATGCACATGACGCTGCATTCGACATGCCAGCCCGGCCGCCCCAGCCCCCACGGGGAAGGCCAGGAAGGTTCCCCCTCTTTTGCAGCCTGCCAGAGAACGAAATCGATGGGGTTCCGCTTGTTGGGGTCTTTCGGGTGGTTGCCCCGCTCATTCGCTATAATCAGCCACTGATCTTCGGGGAGCTTGCTGAGCCGACCGAAATCTTTGTAGGAGTACACCTTGAAGTAGACGCTGCCGTTATTTTCATAGGCCCAGCCCTTTTCAAGTAAATCCTTTGTGAGGTTGATAATATCTGGCATAACGTCGGTGGCCCGCGGGTAGAGGTCGGGTTGCAGGTTGCCCAGCCATTTCATGTCCCTGAGGAAACGGTCTCCGTTTTTCTCCCCGAGTGCTCGCCAGTCTTGTCCCAGTTCTTTTGCCTTCCTGAGAATATCATCATCGATGTCGGTGAGGTTTTGAACATATGTTACCCCGTAACCTCGATAACGCAAGTAGCGTACCAGGACGTCGAAATGAGTGTACGTGAAGGCGTGCCCGAGATGAGTGATGTCATAGGGGGTGACACCACATACATACATGGAGACGTGGTTGCCCCGCGCCGTGAAGACTTCCTTTTTTCCGGTAAGGCTGTTCCGCAACCGCATGATTATCCCCCCATTCTCAGCAGCCAGATTGCAGCGGACAGCTGGCAGCCGTGCCACTAAACACTAGGCACTAAAATGATTGGAAAATAGTGCCTAGCGCTTCGTGTTTTTCTGCGAGCTGCCTGCTACTGGCTGACTGCTGGTTCTAAGCCAACAGTGCAGCAATAATGCCGGTCAGAAATACGCCGTCGTCAGGTCACTACGCGCCGCTGTCATTTGTTGTGAGAGGCAGGGGTATCAAAAATGGCGTGCGCAAACCGGCATTACCTTCCGGGAGATGCTTTGGTCAGACCCCAAGACCAATTTTAATCAACTCTAAAATGATATCTTTTTCGGGCATCTTGCTCGAGTTGATCAAGTTTTAAGCCCAGATCTTTTGTTGGGGCCACAACATGAATAGAATACTTCTGTGCTCTTCTTCCTGCTTTGGTCGGCGCATAAATGCGCAAGATACCCAATATGCGAATATCGTCATATGCTGCGAAGATATCTTCAGATGTAAAGGTTTTATGTTTACGTTTTAGTTCGCGGACAAGAGATTGATTGACTTGTTCGAAAGAAAACGTTGCAAATTCCCCAAATTTGCCAATTCCCAGCAGTCTGGTTAAGCCCGTTAGATTGTTTTTTTTATATCGCGTGTCATGACAAACGATGACGTGGGGTTGATAAAGAATGGTACCATTGTTTGTTTTGACTGGATCCTGAGCTTTATCAAGGCGTCGCGCGAAACTCTCAGATTGATCTGTGGACAGGTTCAACTGGGTTTCACAGTACGCAAAAAATAGGGGTGGATCAATTAAGGCAATAGCTGCACAGGTACTTATGCGGGTACGCGCCCCATAGGGGTGAGGCATATATGTAGGGCAATGGCTGCGTATAATATCATCCGAAGTAACCTTCAAATGCTTGTGAGATCTTATTCTTTTTCTTCGAAATGCGGCTTTTTTTAATGTATAAATCCGTCTAGCAGCTCTTGAGAAGAAGCCGCTATCAAGGTTGATACCAGTGGCGATACCGTCTGGAAAAAGTAAGGTGGCATTATCATATTGCATGGCCTGGCGCACTTTTTTCCGAAAGGCCTCAGGAGTAAGAGCGCTATGACTATCGTACCTTATGGGGATCTCGTCTACATCTTGATAGATCAACCCACCTGGAATAAATATGGCCCCTTTGTTGTCGAATCTGCCAGTGGCTCCCTCTTCATGTGGTTCAGGGAAAAAACCGTCCTTTTTTCGGCTCAGCATTTTCCATAGGGTATCCACACGTATGGAAATGATTTCTTTCATTAATTCATTTTCTATAACTTTCTTTTTGGTAACCATATACTGCTCTCACTGCCTGTTTCAATAACCACAAACAATCCCACTGTTCCAGTATAAACAAAATGCAGAAAACCGTCACAGATGGTGACGGGAAGCGGCACGAGAAACTGGGGCGATGATATATCAAAAGGCAATTTCTGTACAGACCCAGGTGGAAGGCCCTCCAAGATGAAAGAAAAAAGCAATAATAGTCATCGGTTCTCACGCAACCGAGGGCGGAAATCAACAAGCTTTTGTGCCGGAAGGCAAATACGACAGTTTTTGAGACAATTCCCGGAATCAAGGATTTCAGTCAAGTAAATAGAGGTCCAAAAAACGACGGCATGATGTTCCATAGGTCACTTTCCCTACCATCAAAACACCCCAATTAACACCCCACTTACCAACACTTCTGGTGCATTCAAGACTGAGGCACGGGAGGTAGCATCAATGACTCATATTCTGTTTTACTGTTGAAAGGTTAATTGATAAGTTACTGAGATCGGCAGTAAAGGAGAAAGAATTATGAAGACAGTTCCTAGTGACTACCCGAGGGTTATTAACATCGTTGGTGCAGGGAATGTTGGAGTGTGGACGGCCTATAGGCTGAGCAAGCTCTATGAAGCTCACGGTCTGGCGATTTCAGAAATTCACCTCTTTGACAAGAATCCTCAAGCCGCCCTGCAAATAAGCGCGCAGATTGGTGCCCATCTGCAACCTGATGAAACACTGCATGATTTTGAGCATGAAATTCACCGTCTTAATCTGCTTTTGACCTTTGCAGATGGCGGTCGCATGCTGGGGTCTGCCAATACCCAACTGGAAGAGCGTTTAGAAGAATTTGGCAACCGAGGGCTGGAATGGCTGCTGCAATATATTGCCGCCGATCAGGGGGTGGAAAGAGAAGAATTTGAAGCACGCTTAGGAAGACAGATCCAAATTGGTACCCGCAGCATGCAGCTTTGGCAGGGAGTGATGGCTGAGTTAGATGGACCCATACCAGACTTCAGGCTGAGGACAAATTTTACCTACGGTTATGAAAGCGAGGGTGGGGGTATTCTAAAGTTTATGGATAGTAAACTACCACGGGGTTATGTGACAGAAGGACTTGAGATATGCAATGAGAATGGTCTGAATTCGCGCCCGGTGCAGTATGATGAGATAAGAGAACTGGCTGATGGCGATTACGGCTTGGATGAGGTGAAGGGTGAATTGGCCGGAGGAACCTGTTTGCTTCAAGATGGTGGCGCGTTTCAGGCTGAGATTGCGACCCGTCTTGTCCTTAATTATATGGTAAGGAGCAGGGACTTCAAGGTGACGTTCCATCCAGAGACGGAAATTTTCGACATACGATTCGCCGCAGATGGTAGCATCGAAGCGCTGCTAACTGCGGATGGTTCTGCAGTGGCTGAGGGTGGCACCTTTGTGTTTGCGGCGGGCAACCTGGTGAAGCTCTTTGAAAGATCTCAAATGCGTGATTCTATCCCCATGATGGGAATTTGCGGAGTTACCCAAAATATCGATCCCGGCCTGAAATTTTGGCAAGGGAAAAAAGCGCCCCGCAACCCCATCAAATCAGTAACCGCAGGTGACCTTGGCGGCATTACCAAATGCGTAATTACCCCGGATTTTTTCTACGAACATCACGATGACGGTTCAATCAAGCGGGGGAATGATGGAGAGCCTCTGGTAAAATCTATGTATATCCGCGTTGGTGGGCAATTTGGTTTTCGAGATTACGGGCTGGAAAACCTCGGGTTTCTTAGTGAGATAGGGGAGCTTGACCCGGATCTAGAGGCATTCGCTCAGGAGGCGCTTCAAAGAGAGCTGGAAGTGATGGAAGAGCTGTGGCCAGGCATCGTGGATGCTGCCAGAGCACATTATCGTAAAACTCATGAGATTCCCGACGGCAAAGAAACCAGTGATGCAGATATGTTCCAGCAATGGCTTCAGGCACGCCCGGGCAGCCCGGACCACTGTGCTATGGTGGGTCAGTTGGACAGAAAAGTGGATGGCGAACTGTTGGCCGTAGCGAATGGGTGGTCTAATATGGGACGTGGTTCAGGTGGGGTGAGCTTTGTTCAGGCAGACGCAGAAATGCTTTTCCAGCAAATGGTGCTGGGCAAAAGACCTGAGGAGGTGGTCCTGGTTAATGGTTCTGGAGAAATAATTCA
Organism: Deltaproteobacteria bacterium; assembly: GCA_022340745.1. Classification (GTDB taxonomy): domain Bacteria; phylum Desulfobacterota; class Syntrophobacteria; order BM002; family BM002; genus BM002. The sequence continues at coordinate 4,767 of JAJDNL010000211.1, read as the reverse complement.
TGGCGCCGGTGAATCTGCCGACCCACGACGTTTTACAAATGGTAGAGGACTCTTTGTTTATCAAGACAGGAGCGGCAACCACGTTGCCATCGCCGGAAGCATCCAAACACCTGAAGACAGGGCGCACGCCATTGCGCTCATTGCAGCAGCAGCCAGGACCGTCACCCCATAGACCGTCGAGCAAGGGGATTCATCCTACCATGGCTGAGCAGAGGATAAGGCTAGAGACGAAAGGAGTGTGATCCATGAAGGTTGTCCGTTTCAGCAGCGCAGACAGTTACGAGCCTGAAAAGGACTGGAAGCGTGTGAGTCTCTGCAATGAAAAAGACATTTCCATCGAACACTTCATAAAGCCGCCACATCATGCTTCGCCGACGCACGATCATCCGAACGCGCAGGTGCTGGTCGTTCTCAAAGGTAAACTGGCAATTGTTACTGATGGGAGCGGAGAGCAGATGCTTGAAGAGGGCGATGCTGCCTATATCCCAGGGAATGAACCGCATGTGGTGAAGAACCTGCTCGATGTCCCCTCGATCGGTCTCGACATATTTATTCCTGGACGGTCCTTTGATTTCTGGTTGAAGCGAAAAAAGTCCTAGAGTCGGTTCATCCGCCGGGGGGAGCAAACCACGTTAGCATCTTGCTGAGTATGGTTGAGGTCGGCCGTCATCTTTCAGGAGGATAACAAAAGATGGAAATAAGTCCCGAAAGCAGCTCGAACCAAGATATCTATAAGATTCTTATCGGCACAGTATTGCCTCGACCAATTGCTTGGGTCTCAAGCGTTGATATTTCGGGTAACCTAAACCTAGCCCCGTTTTCGTTCTTCACGGTTGCAAGTGTTAACCCGCCGATTCTCTGCTTCTCTCCACTGCTGCAAGAAGATTCAATAGAGAAAGACACTCTGGTAAACATCAAACAGACTGCTGAATTCGTAGTAAACATTGTAAGTCACGGTCTCGCCCAGACAATGAATCGTACCAGTGGATCATATCCGTCTCACGTCAATGAGTTTGATGTGGCTGGAGTTACCGCAAAGCAATCGACACTTGTTAGGCCTCCCTGTGTTGCAGACTCACTGGTGAATTTCGAGTGCAAACTTCAGCAGATCATTTCTTTCGGCTCGGAGCCAAGGGCCGGGAATCTGGTCTTGGGCCGAGTCTGTACCATTCATATTCATCCAGACATTGTTAAAAATGGTGAAGTAGACTTCAGGTCTTTGGACGCCATCGGCAGGTTGGGGGGCAATATGTACTCAACCATCAGGGATTGCTTCGAGATGGAAAGACCTGCAATATAACCAAACCCTGCTGTGCAACTCGCCTTAGGACTATGCCCGCTTGACACCTTGAGACCTTTCAGCCTAATATCTAAAATCTTTATCTGAAACGAGTGCTCATCACCGATCAATCTCCCCCTCATTTTCAGCCGGACATGTTGAAAATGCTACAGCGAGCGCATTCCCCGTAGTCCGCCTGAGGCGGACGGGGCAAGCGAGCGAAGTGCAATAAAATGGAATCACTTCCTTACATTTCGAAGATTCCCTGCAGTTTGCTGTAGGAAGCTTCAACTTATTATTTGCTTAATTGCCACAGTGTGGTACTAATTCATCAGAAAGTGAGCGCTTGCAGGCAATCACTCTCTTTTTCGTCTCTTGTCTCCTAATATAATTATATTTTTAATCCTTTTAAAAACATAGGAGACAAATAATGCAAAAGCGTACATTAGGCAAAAGCGGTCTGGAAGTTTCGGCCCTCGGGCTCGGCTGCATGGGTATGAGCTTTGGCTACGGTCCGGCTGCAGACAAAAAGGAGATGATCTCGCTGGTTCGGTCGGCCGTCGAACGCGGCGTTACCTTCTTCGACACCGCCGAAGTCTACGGTCCGTTCACCAATGAAGAACTCGTGGGCGAAGCTCTCTCTCCCTTCCGTGGTCAAGTGGTGATAGCCACCAAGTTCGGTTTCGATACCAGGGTCGATCCCACGGCAACAGAGGGTGGTCCGGTACTGAACAGTCGCCCCGAACATATCAGGGAGGTAGCCGAGGCCTCGCTCAAGCGCCTTAGAAGCGACGTCATCGACCTCTTCTATCAGCATAGGGTTGACCCGGACGTGCCGATCGAAGAGGTGGCGGGGGTGGTGAAGGACCTGATTCAAGAAGGCAAAGTCAGGCACTTCGGTCTTTCTGAAGCAGGTGTACAGACGATCCGTCGCGCGCACGCCGTCCAGCCGGTAACCGTGCTGCAGAGCGAATACTCGCTGTGGTGGCGTCGCCCGGAAGAAGAGATGCTGCCGACCCTCGAAGAGCTCGGCATCGGCCTGGTTCCCTACAGCCCTCTGGGCAGGGGCTTTCTCACGGGAAAGATCGACGAGAAGACAACTTTCGACAGCACCGACTTCCGCAACATCGTTCCTCGCTTTACGCCGGAGGCTAGGAAGGCGAATCAGGCCCTGGTTGATCTGCTTCGCAAGATCGCGGAACGGAAGAAGGCGACACCTGCTCAGATAGCACTCGCCTGGCTGCTGGCCCAGAAGCCATGGATCGTTCCAATCCCGGGCACAACGAAGCTGCATCGCCTGGACGAGAACCTCGGAGCAGTTGCAGTCAAACTGACGTCCGACGATCTCCGCGAGATCGATAGCGCCTCCTCAAACATCACTGTGCAAGGGGCTCGGTACCCCGAAAAGCTGGATCAAATGACCGGGCGCTGAGCGATCGGCATGAAAATATCAGAAAGAAATGCCCTACTATCAATAACGTAGGGTACTAAAATGAAACTTTGGCGTCCCCAAGGGGAGTTATATATTGCGAGTGTACAACTTAACTAGCTTATTTTATTGGAATAAGTCTACTAGGTTACCTCCCAAGAAGTCTACAAAGTAACACATTAAAGTCAAACGACTGACACCGCGCCTGTTTGCTTAATAGGTAGTGCTTCACACTTCCTGCCCAGTTAACATTAGAGAACAGCCTCATTATCGTGGGTGCAAAACTAGTCTGAATGCTAATCGATTGAACGGCTTACTGGACATTGAGGTGGATTGGCTTACATAGCCATATCATATCGTAACACTTGTATAACTAAACATCTTGGCAAGAGATGTGTACTCTCGAGCCTCAGGATACTGCCCCAATATTTGGCAGTTCACAATCCGGTTGAGCATTCCCTCATTCCAATCCTATAGTCTGGTCTTCCGACCACCTTGATATTGACTGATACATAGTATTAGGATATTTGAAGTTGTTTAGGTGGAAATTGCTACGAACCTCCGAAAGACTTCATCATGCCCTCTCAGAATGTGAAGCCAGACCTACCCAATCTTTTCCAACGAATCTGGTATTCTATTTTTCCTCATACATACAAAGAAAAGGATGAGCGGCGGCCTTACCTGGGTTGGCTGAATACTCTGGTTTTGCACTTCCGACCTAAAGTTGTCCAGGAGCGAACCCTGCGATTCTCTCTCACCTGGGGGCTGGGCGGCATGGCCGTGGTTCTGGTGTGTCTGCTGTTCGCCACTGGCATAATGCAGAAATTTGTCTATCAACCGGTTCCCGACAGAGCTTACGAATCCATCCTTCACCTGCAAAACGACGTTTTTTTCGGTCAGCTCATCAGGAACATCCATCACTGGAGCGCCAATATAATTCTGATTGTTGTTTTCCTTCACTTCTTACGAGTATTTTTCACTGGGGCTTTTCACCCACCACGACAATTCAACTGGATCATCGGCCTGACCATATTTGTTTTGATCCTGGGGGCAAATTTCACCGGCTACCTGTTGCCCTGGGACCAGCTGGCATTCTGGGCCGTTACCATCTGTACGGGTATGCTGGAATACATTCCTGTAATAGGTGAGGGACTTAAACAAATTATTCTCGGTGGCACTGATTTGGGACCGGCGACCCTGACCAATTTTTTCGCTATCCACACTGCCATCATTCCCGCCTGCCTCCTTCTTCTCATGCCCTTTCACTTCTGGCGGGTGCGCAAATCAGGTGGGTTGGTAGTGCCCCGCACGCCAGAGGAGAACCCTGGCACCAAGGGCGAAATGGTGCCCACCATTCCGAATTTGATTTTACGGGAACTGGTTGTTGCTGCGGTGCTCATCGCTTTCATCATGTTACTGTCCTTAGTCTATGATGCGCCTCTTGGAGCCGAGGCCAATCCGGGTCTCAGTCCCAATCCTACCAAGGCACCTTGGTACTTTGCCGGCTTTCAGGAGCTGTTGCTTCATATCCACCCCTTGTTCGCCGTTGTGATGATGCCATTCATTATTGCTGGGATTTTAATTCTTCTGCCCTACATCCCCTATGATGACAACACCGCCGGAGTGTGGTTCGTTTCGAACCTGGGACGTCGGATGGCCATAGTTGCTGCGGTTGTCGCCATTGTCTTTACACCGCTCTTGGTAGTGGCCGACGAATTGTTTTTCGATTTTGCCGCCTGGTTTCCTGGCATCCCACCTGTTGTCAGCAGCGGGCTCTTGCCAGTCGCTATCATCTTGGCTGCACTCGGCGGGTTTTATGCTCTGATGAAGAGAAAATACAACGCTACGAACAATGAAGCCGTTCAAGCGCTTTTTGTTCTTGTGCTCTTTGCCTTCATTATCCTGACCATTATCAGTGTTTGGTTCCGTGGCGAGGGCATGGCACTAATGTGGCCGTGGAAAGTATGAGATTTGAGATTGTAGATTTAAGAAGGCATAGGGCATAGGGTAGAAATTGCGAATTGCGAATTGCGAAATGCGAATTTGAGATATGAGATGT